>DPZM01000074.1:0-8660 GCA_003535955.1 Lachnospiraceae bacterium
CCCTGAGGTACTACGATTCCGTTACCTTCAGGTACTACTATCCCGTTACCTTCAGGTACTACTATCCCGTTACCTTCAGGTACCACTATCCCATTACCTTCAGGTATTACTATTCCCGATCCGCAAGGGATCACTATATCGGCACGAACAACCGATGCAGGGAACAATCCTACCAGTAAGAGAGATGTTAACAGACACAATAGTTTCTTCTTCATATTCATCCTCCTTTATATCTTACACTTTTTGTAGTGTTGCAAACTACCTCCGTTTGACCCACTCACAAGTATTATAACAGAATCCTTTTTAATTGCAATAAATACTATCCATATAAAAATAATATATCAAGCCGGTACACTTATCAGCATTTGCCCGTTTTCCAAATATCACGGTCGTATTCCGCGATTGTTCTGTCAGACGAGAAGAAACCTGCCTTGGCGATGTTTGTAAGCATCTTCTTACGCCAGCTTAAGGTATCCTCATAGTCGGCGAAGGCCTTGTCCTTGACCTTTATATAATCCTCAAGGTCAAGAAGGGTCATGAACCAGTCCTTGTTAAGGAGTTCTTTGTAGAGGCGCTCGAGGTTTTCCTTATCTCCGACCTTTAAGGCTTCCTTGCTTACTATGAAATCAACCGCCTCCTTAATGACCTTGCTTTTCTTATAATAATCCTTGGATACGTAATCGGCCTTCTCGTAGTGCTTGATGACCGTATCGGAATCCTCACCGAAAACGTATATGTTATCCTTACCCACAAGGTCATATATCTCAACGTTGGCACCGTCCATGGTTCCGAGTGTTACGGCACCGTTTAACATGAACTTCATGTTACCTGTTCCCGACGCCTCCTTGCTGGCAAGGGATATCTGTTCGGAGATATCGCAGGCGGGAATGAGCCTCTCGGCATAGCTTACGTTGTAATTCTCAACCATAATAAGCTTCATGTAGGGCGATGCCTGCGGATCATTATTGATGATCTCCTGAAGGACCAGGATAAGATGTATTATATCCTGCGCAATCACATAAGCCGGTGCAGCCTTGGCTCCGAAGATAAAGGTCATCGGACGCAGGGGCTTCTTGCCTGACTTTATCTCAAGATATTTATGGATGATATAAAGGGCGTTCATCTGCTGACGCTTATACTCGTGCATACGCTTGATCTGTATGTCGAAGACGGACTCAGGATCGATCGAAACACCTTCCTTCTCCTTAATATAGGCTGCCAGCTCAAGCTTCTTATCCTTCTTGATGGCTGCGATCTTGTCAAGCACGGTTGTATCATCCTTAAATTCAAGCAGCTTCTTAAGCTCATCCGCATCCTTCTTCCAGCCGTTTCCTATAAGCTTCGTGATCTCATCGGAGAGCTCACGGTTGCAGGACATGAGCCAGCGGCGGAAGGTGATGCCGTTGGTCTTATTGTTGAACTTCCCGGGGTATATATCATAAAAGGGCTTAAGCTCTGACTTCTTAAGTATCTCCGTATGAAGGGCCGCAACACCGTTTATGGAATAACCGTAATGGATATCTATATGGGCCATATGTACCCTGTCATCTTCATCTATTATCCACACGCGCTCATCACGGTATTTCCTTACCACCAGCCTGTCAAGCTCCTTGATTATGGGCACGAGCTGGGGAACCACCTTCTCAAGATATGAAAGGGGCCACTTCTCAAGCGCTTCGGCAAGGATCGTGTGGTTGGTATAGGCACATGTCCTGCTGACAACCTCGGCTGCTTCCTTGAACGAAAAGCCTTCCTTCAGGGTAAGAAGCCTTATAAGCTCCGGGATCACCATCGTGGGATGAGTGTCATTAATCTGAATGGATACATGATCACCCAGCTTATGAAGATCAATACCCTTGCTCTTAACATCTTCAAGGATCATCTGTGCTCCGCTGCTTACCATAAAATACTGTTGATATATCCTAAGAAGATTTCCTGCCTCATCCGAATCATCCGGATAAAGGAATAAGGTAAGGTTCTTCTCTATGGCCTCCTTGTCAAAGTCAATCCCATCCTTTACCAGTGATTCATCAACTGTTTCGATATCAAATAGATGAAGCTTGTTAAGACCGTTATCATACCCGATGATATCTATATCATAGAGCCTGCTCTTTACCTTACGGTCGCCGAATTCAACCACGTATGAGATATCGGTATCCCTAAGCCAACCTTTAGGTTCTGTCACTGCCCCCGCTTTCACATCGGTGGAGCCCGCCTCTATCCAGTCATTCTTCTCAGCTGTCTGCTTATGATCCTTAAAGACCTGCTTAAAGAGACCGAAGTGGTAATTAAGGCCTATGCCGTCTCCCGGTATGCCAAGCGTTGCCATTGAATCAAGGAAACACGCCGCCAGCCTTCCCAGGCCTCCGTTACCCAGTGAAGGTTCCGGCTCGATCTCCTCAAGGGTTGCGAGTGACTTACCGTTTTTCTTAAGGACCCCGGCAACCTCATCGTAGATCTGTAAATTTATGAGGTTATTCGATAAGAGCTTGCCTATAAGGAACTCGGCCGAGATGTAGTAAACCTTCTTGGGACCGCTTATGATCTTCTTCTCGCTCATCTGCTTCTTGACGAATGTAAGCAAGGCGTAATATAGTTCCTTATCGGTGCAGGTCTGGATCTGCTTGTTGTAGAGTTCCATTGTTATTTCGTTTAGTTTCGCTTCCATGTCTTCCTCCCAATATAAAATTATAGAATTATATGTACTGCTTCTAAATTATATACTTTTGATTTTGAAATATCATTTCCCGGACAGCTTGTGTTTTCGAAATACCATTTCTCGGACAGCTTGGTCGGAATAGAAGTATTTCCTATATGTTTTACATTAAAGTAGGAAAACGTTTTCCGCAACCCCTATTTTAATTTTTTTAAACACTGTATTTTACATCTGTTTGTTTTCGGTTTTTCTGCTTTTCCTGTGTTTCCTTTTTTCAACTGTTCTTCTTTATTTATAATTGTAATTTTTGGGGGCTGTTGTTCTTTTTATTTATAGTTGTTCTTTTTTATATTCATAATTGTTCTTTTTATCTACAGCTGATCTTCTATCAAGCACGCCTATCGGGGTTCACAGGTTATGTGCGTGTAAGCTCATTCTATGCAGTTACATCCTGTACACGCAAATGCCTGTTTCTTTCATTCTGCGTGTCGGCATCAGATCGAAAGCGATAAATAGAAACACGCCCAAAGGGCCCTACTCCTCCGAGGCGTGTTTGATACTGTCAAAACTGATCATCGATAACACGCCTTAATGACCATTCTTCTCTGAGGCGTGTCGATATCCTGATGAAGCTTTTTTTCACAACACGCATATAGACTCTTGCTGTTGTATTGCGTGCTCATTAACGCTGTATAAGACATTTTCACATCAAATCCAGAGAAACATAGACACGCCAAAGGCTCATGATTATTAATCGGCATGTCTCACTTCATCAATCCGGTCCAGGCTTGAAATTCTTGTACAACTTTTTCTATATTTTTCGATATAAGGTTACAGATCAATGGGGCATGTTATTGATCAAAAGGGCAAGGTTACAAATCATAGAGGCAAGGCTTCGTGTCAAAGGCAGCTCATAAACATGAACTTGACAATGGTGAAAATGCCTGTCAGGATATGGGTAAACTACAAAAACGGATGGTTATGATATGAAATCTCTTAAATCACTCTGGATGATAATATTGGATACGATCGCGGTATTGGGCATCATTGCGGCTGCGAATACATACCTGCTTATTTATACCGGGCTCTTTGGAGGAAAGAGTACCGTATTTGACGGATGGCTCATCCTTGTCGTTATGCTCATATCACCGGGACGGCTTTATCCCCCGGTATTAAGCAAGAGGATAAAGGTATTAAGGAGCGGTCTTAACCTTCTGGTGCTCTTCTGTATATCGTGCTTTATGCTCATCCTTCTTAATATATGCATGTGGACAGGCCAGACACCGCTTCCGTCCTTAACGGCACTGCCAGGCTTCTGGTTCATAAATACACTTATAACCGTGGCCGTTATGACTGTTCTCTTCTTTGCCGGAATGATCCGGGTTTACATAACAAGCGAACAGTTGGCCATAAGATGGCGTGTCCTCGGACTGATCTGCGGCTTTATACCTGTACTTAATCTCATCCTTCTCGCAAAGATAATATCTGTTGTATCGGCTGAGGTTGATTTTGAAAACACAAGGCAGATAGTGGATGCCCTCAGAAAGGAACAGGAGGTATGCAAGACCAAATATCCCATACTCCTGGTTCACGGGGTCTTCTTCCGTGACTTTAAATATCTCAATTACTGGGGAAGGATCCCCAAGGCTCTTGAGGCCAACGGAGCCACACTCTACTATGGCGAACACCAGTCTGCTGCATCCGTGGCCGAGTGCGGTCAGGAGCTTGCGGACCGGATTGAGAAACTGGTAAAGGAGACAGGCTGTGAGAAGATAAATGTCATCGCCCATTCCAAGGGCGGCCTTGATATGAGGTATGCGATAAGTAAGTGCGGAGCCGGCAAATACGTGGCCTCACTTACCACTGTCAATACGCCTCACAGGGGATGTGAATTCGCCGATTACCTGCTAAATAAGATCCCCGAAAAGGAGCAGCAGATGATAGCCCTGAAATACAACAGCGCTTTTAAGAACTTAGGCGATGAGCATCCGGATTTCCTTAAGGCCGTAGGTGACCTGACCCACAGTGCCTGCGAGAAGTTCAATGAAGAAGTCAAGGATGTCGGGACCATTATATACAGAAGTGTCGGGTCAAGGCTAAATAAGGGAAGCAGCGGACGCTTTCCCCTTAATATGTCATATCTGCTTGTTAAATATTTCGACGGTGAAAATGACGGACTTGTAGGCAGGAAGTCCTTCGAGTGGGGGCGTGACTATAAATACCTGACAGTCAGGGGCGACAGGGGCATCTCCCACGGGGACATGATCGACCTTAACCGGGAAAACATCCCGGAATTTGACGTGCGTGAGTTCTACATCAGACTTGTTAATGAATTAAAGAATATGGATCTGTGAAGACAGAAGAACCGTCCCCATATCTTCATTTATCCTGTTCAGTAAGCTGACATACAGCCGCGTCTCTTCATCCGCGTCCTCATCAAGGTCGTATTCACTCGATACTATGATGAGGTTCTTAACTTGATCCGCAAGATATTTGATATCGTCTGATATGGTCCGGACGAATTCATCCGCTTCAACCTTCAAGGGGTTCCTGCTCCATGGCCTGTCAGGGTTATCGAAGAGTTCATTCCCGACAAGATTAGCCACACATTCAAGAAGTACCGTAGCCTGTGAGCGCACAGAAGGTTCGCACCATAGGGCACTTATGGCATGAAGATCATATTCGTGCTCTATGGTTATAAAGCCCTTGCCTTCGCGCTGTTTACGGTGCCTTTCGACCCGCTTCCTGCCCTCTTCATCCATGACCTTCATAGTGGCAATGTAGTAAAGCGGCCTTCCGTATGAAACGGCAAGCTCCTCCGCACGAAGGGACTTGCCGCTGTTTTGTTTTCCAATGATCACATGTACGCTCATTTTTTTCCCGGATTATTTCCCTGAGAACTTGCAAAAGTCCTCCGATTCGCCGAGTGAACCGAGGAACCGTCCCCTGTTTCATTACTGGATATAGCGGTCGCATATTACGCGGTTCTTGCCGCGCAGCTTGCCCTCATACATCCGCTTGTCGGCCCGCCCGACTATATCGTCTATGGACTCACCATCCCTGTACTCGGCGACACCCAGGGTCATTGTCACCTTTAAGGTGTCTTCGCCGATCGGGATCTTCCTTGAAGCGATCTCCTTACAGATCCGCCATGCCACGCCCTTGGCCTGTTCCATGCCGGACCTTACCAGGATCACTATCTCCTCTCCGCCCCAGCGGCATACGCAGTCATCATCACGTACTTCCCCGGAAACCACGGATGCCACCTCAATAAGCACCGCATCACCGGCCGCATGTCCGTAAGTATCGTTTATTTTCTTGAAATCGTCTATATCAGCCATTATTATGCTAAACCGGTCACGCTTCCTCCTGGCTCTCAGGCACGACTCTTCCAGATAGGAATCCATGCTTCTTCTGTTGAGCAGATTGGTGAGGGGATCATAATTGGCCAGCTGTTCAAGTGAGATGTTCTCATGCTCAAGGTTATGCTGCATATAGTAAACCTCAAGGGAAAAGAGAAAGGCTATCCCCCACAGAAGGATAAATGTCAACATCATGTTGAACAGATAAGTCGCATGAACGGCCCTGTCCGGAAAAGCCGCATCATACATGGGGCCGTTCCGGCTTGTTACCTCCCTGACAAGGAGAAAGCAGGTAAACACTATCGCCGACGCAATGGCCGGTATCCTTAACTTCTTCTTGAAGTAATCAACCGTATAGGCGATGTAAAACGATGCGGGTATAAGACTGAGCGTATAAGTCATGAAACCCCAATCCCATCCAAGCGTCACCGAGGCCAGTATCGAATGGAAGAGGATCTCGATAAAGGTCACTATGAAAATATAGGTATACTTCGCCACCCTTCCCGTTATTATCGCAATGCAGGTATATATGAGCACAGCCGCGAAATTGTACAGATACATGACCTTAACGTCAAGTATCAAAAACAGACACATAAAATAAAAATGGACAAGCGAAAGGAGAATACCTGTTATCACGTATTTCCTGCGTTCATTAAGCTTTCGCTCACCGTTTATTATTTTCAGAAGGGCATACTTAAATGCTTCCATTTTACTCCCCTGTAGGTATGTCTTCAGGTAAGGATCCCTGATGACTTTATAAACTTTCATATTTCGCTTTACGCTGCCAGGCCATCGTTATCCTGCCGGGTGAAAATCATTAATATTTTACCACACTCTTCACACAATTACATCTTTATAATACAGCTTTACCAGCTCATGTCCGGTGATCACCGCCTGACCCTTCCCACCCTCGAAGAGCCGCTTCAACTCCCACACGGCTTTGGAAGCTATGTTGTAGAAATCCTGACGTACCGTGTTCATCTGTTTACCCACGTAGCCCATAAGGGTGATCCCGTCGAAACCGCATACCGGCCTGAAGATATCCATATCAATGAGCGCATTCATGGCTCCTATGGCCATAAGGTCCGAGGCTGCCACGATCGCATCCCTCCTGCCGGCATATTTGAAGGCTATCTCCCGGGCCTTTAGTTCCGAAAATTCCCCGTTACGGACAAAGAGCTTAAGCCCCAGTTCTTCAGCCAGTTTCTTCATTCCCTCAAGCCTCTTTAAAGTAACAAACGCATTCGATTTACCGGCTATATACAGGACGCTCTTAACCTTATTCTCTGTCACGGTTTTTTTTGCCACGTCATACTGGGCCTTTTCGTTATCAACACCGATACACGAGGTGTCCTCATTTACATAGGGCACATCCACAAGTACACACTTGAAAACCCTGCTGTCCACAAGCTCCTTCAGGTATTTGTCTTCCCGGGTCATGCCGCATATGATAAGTCCCGAGATCCCCTGAGACTGAAGATATCGCGTGATCTCTTCAGGGGTCATGTGGGCTATCATTGACAAAAATATGGTGATTATCTCTATATCCGCCTCTCTGGCCGCATACAAGGCACCATGGATATACTGAAGGGTTATCTCATCTATAACCTGAGTCCCGGTGTTTAAGTTTATGAGCAGGGCCGTCCGGGCCGTCTGCTTGGACGACAGGGCGGCTGCAATGGTATTTGGTATGTAATTCAGTTCATGTATGGCCTCACGCACCCTGTGCTTGGTATCCTCACTGACATAGGGATAGTTATTCAGCACCTTGGATACCGTTGATATTGCCACTCCCGACTTCTCAGCCACATCCCTTATAGTGATCATGATCATTACCCCACTTCCGTTCAACCCATACGTCTGCTTACAAGCCTTGCCGGAAGGTACTTCTCGGTAAGCCTCTCAAGCTGCTCTCCCGACAGGGGCTTCCTTACAACATCCGCAAAGCCCTCGCTAAGATACATATCCCTCACATTATCCCTGTTACCGCTTGTAAACACGATGACCGGTGTATCCGTATTGGCGTTATTTCCTTCCCTGATCTGATGCATCAGCCAGACCGCACTCATATCGGGCAGGACACCGTCAAGTAATATAAGATTGTAGTAGTTATAGCTTATCTTCTTAAGGGCCTCTGTCCCGTTAATTGCCGTATCTATCTTCATCCCGGTCCTTGCCAGCAATGCCCTGGCGAGATTAAGCGCCTGTGCCGAATCATCCGCCACAAGCACGTAAGCCCCCGGCGCATACAGGTAAGTCCCGTCATTTACATATCCCCCGTCTTCCTCTTCACCGGGTTTTTTAACATCCCCATCCTTCCTGAACAGTTCAGCTCTTGAAGCCTCAAGGATCATATCCACCTTACCTACTATCCTGTTACAGGCCTCCATGATCTCCATCACCCGTTCGGCACCGGCAGAAGAAACGTTATTTCTCAATATCATCTCGGCAGTTCCCTTAACATTATGGACAGCCCCGCGGACATCCTTGTTTTTCTTATGAAGGAAATCACTGTAGGTATTAAGCTTAAGCTCGCTCTCCTCCTTCTTCTTGAAGGAATAGGCATAAGCATCCTTGGTCGCCCACAGCAGGAACATGATAGATAACGATATATATACATCGAATATCTTCTCGCTCCGCGG
>DPZM01000074.1:8798-9721 GCA_003535955.1 Lachnospiraceae bacterium
ACATGCGAAACATTCCTTACATTCCTGTGTTCAAGCAGGAGCATAACGACCGGAAGCACCATTACAAGGAAGGACAGGTCAAATTTGCGAAGGATAATATAATTGGCACAGCATATACTTGCAAACAGAAAAGCTATGCTCTGGTCATATACCGATTCCCTGAGCGCCCCCCTCATCCTCAGTTTATCCATAGCCACGCAGACGAGCAGGGATATATTATTTATCAATATGGGAAATATGACATACCAGTTAAGGGCCATCATTGGATGCGTGGTATCTTCCCTGATACATAGGATCCAGATAATGAGTGTTCCGAATGTATGGATAAGACCGCCCTTAAGGATTCCCCTGAAAATGCGGTTTTCATTCTCTAACTTCACCTACGGCCTCCTTTAACTCTTCCCCCGCCTGGACAAGCTTCTTCGCATATTCATGTACGCCCTCATCCTCGTCGTTCTCAAGTATGGCATAAGCTCCGCGTTCTATCGTATCAAGATAAGGCTGGCAGTCGTTGCTTAAGTTGTCTTCAAAGACCCTCCGTACCTCCATCCTGGCTTCTTTGACGCTGATGCCGGCATATATGCTTCTCTTAAGGTTGTCCTGACCCAGAAGGCCATGTGCGAACTGAAGCATTGTCAGGGCAAAGAATATACCCTTTATGAGATGCGAAGGCTCATCAAAATCATACGGCATCCTTACATCCCTGAACACTAACATCAGGCCAAGAAAAAGGCCCTGAAGGACCGCCTGGACCTTGAACCATCCGGTCCCCTTGTAATAGCATGCAAGCAGAAGAGGCATGAAACCTATTATCCATACCTGTGGGATCGATCTGTATATAACAACAATATAGGAATAGGCGAACAGGTTGATGTGCGCACCCGGAATTATATAATTGTAGGTTTCGTAAAATCCGGGAGCCC
>DPZM01000237.1 GCA_003535955.1 Lachnospiraceae bacterium
CATAAAGAACACAGCCTCCTTCATGGTCATCCTTAAGGATGTCTCCGCTTTGCAGGGCCATAAAGAGGGGCGAGTGCATGGCCGCCCTCAGCGATGAATTCCTTATGTTCACGTCAGAATAGGGTGAAAACGGACAAGGCTCCGCTCCGCCATGTGAATTTATATGAAAGAATCCCCTGCCCGCAGCAACGCACCCCCCGGAACCCTTCTCATCGCCGGGGAAGAAGATATAGACCATATCCGTCTTCTCCTCCCTGAGCCTCTCGATCTCCTTCTTCAGGTATTCTCTCTCTTCTTCACCGGGAGTTAAGTCCTTACTCTCATCCGTGACCGGTACGAACTCAACATAGATCACGGCCTTGCAGCCCCGGTCCGCCAACTCATTCAAAAATTCATCCGAAGTGACCTCTTTTAAATTCTCTGTCGTAACGGTAACCGATGCCCCGAATATAAGTCCACGGTCATTCAGTTCATCCATGTTTTTGATAAGGCGGTCATATATGCCCATGCCCCTTCTTAAATCCGTGATTTCTTTCTTCCCTTCGATGCTCATTATCGGTATCAGGTTACGGTTCTTGTCAAGCAGGTTAAAATACCGTTCGTCCATAAATGTCCCGTTAGTGAAGATCGGAAAGAGGATGTTTTTCTTCTTCCCGGCTGCTTCAATCACATCCCTTCGGAGCATAGGCTCACCGCCTGCAAGAAGGATAAAACTGATCCCGAGTTCATCCGCTTCATCAAATATCTTATACCATTCTTCATCCGTAAGCTGGCTCACCGGTTCTGTATCTACTGTGGCATGGCTGCACCTTGAATAGCAGCCCGCACAGTGCAGATTGCACTTACTGGTGATGCTTGCGATCAGGAAAGGCGGGATATGTTCACCGGCCCTTTCTGCCTTTTTACGTTTCCTGGATGCAGCCGCACTTGATGCCGCAAACCCAAGCATAAAAGCACTCTCTTTGGGATTCTTAAGAGTTGCCTTTATTGAATCGGAAACAACCCGTTCAAC
Organism: Lachnospiraceae bacterium; assembly: GCA_003535955.1. Classification (GTDB taxonomy): domain Bacteria; phylum Bacillota; class Clostridia; order Lachnospirales; family Lachnospiraceae; genus UBA2868. Next base: position 1,013 of record DPZM01000237.1, read on the forward strand.
ACCCCTCGTCATATATTCCTGTATATCGAATTCTTTATCCATTACCAATGATTCCTTTCGAAACATATATCGATTTTATCTTTTATCCCATTATATTTCGCGCAATGTTTAATGTCAAGATACTTTAATTTTCCTTTTATGTCCCATCTTAAGCTATGGAATATCTATCTGAATATTGTCTTTAATCTGTCTGTATACCGCTAAGGTTCAAAGTGAGCTTCCCGTCATAGATCCTTACCGGGATATCATCCTTAAGGGTATAGTCAACAGGATCCATATCTTCCGCGTCGAAATAGAAGGTACGTACAAGATCCTTCTTATAATCTATTATCCAGTATTCCCTTACGCCCGAATTAGCGTACTTCCATAACTTAAGCACATAATCATTAAGCCTTGATGAAGGAGATACGACCTCGATGATAAAATCCGGCGCTCCAAAAATGAAATGTTCCGTTATCTTGTCCCTGTCGCAGACAACAAAGAGGTCGGGCTCAAGCATTGTCTTTTTATCCCTGTCAAGCTGCACATCCATCGGAGAAACAAAAGTCACGCATTTGCCCTTGTTCTTATCAATATAGTTCCCGATCTGACGCAAAAGAGACGCTATGATCATCTGATGCGTGCTGGTTGGAGATGCCATATCATAGAAAACCCCGTCTATCAGTTCCACCCTCCTGTCATCGGGAAGTGCATAATAATCATCAAGAGTCAGCTCACCATCGTTGGCCCGTTCATAATCAATTGTATCAAGAGCCGAAGAACCATCAGTCTCACCATAGCCATACTGCATCCTGAGGTTTGGCGATTCTGCCGCAATCTCTTCAAGCACATGCTTAATCCCAAGAGCTTCCTCAATCTCATAGAAGGTCCTGGGTCTCGGGTTTTTAGTAGCCCCTGTAAGCACCTTCTTAACGGTACTCTCCGGAACTCCCGACTTTTCCGAAATGTCCTTGTAGGTCATTTCAAGCCGCTCCTTATAATAACGAAGCCTGGCCAACTGCCTTTCTCTCATCATCAGATCCATGTTATGCCTCCGGATTGTCTGCTATGACCGGTATTTCCGTCTTGACCACATATGGTTCTTTCGGCCCATTCAAATGGTCTTTCATGGTACCATGATACCATTTGTTCTATTGCTTTTCAAGCTCTTCTACTGCTTAATCATTCTTCATCAGGCCCACCATAGTTGAAAATCATGAATACCTTGGTATCTCCACTCTGTTATTAATACTGTACAGATACATCCGCTGCACTTCGGCGTTCATGTTCACGGGCCTGATAGTAAGGTCCGGATGCTGCCCGGCATAAACCCTGAACACTTCATCTGCAAAGCCCTGCCCCATTATCTCTACCTTTGCAAAGTCAAGAACGGCCTCCTTAAAAGAATCAAGCCGTAAACAGATACGCCTTGCCTGTGACCTGGCCACCGGATCCCTGTCAAGGCATGCTTCAAACACAGGTATCCTTGTAACGATAAACCCTTCGTCTACATCAGCGTATGTATTGAACACTTCACCCGAATCCCGCTTCGTATCAATCATGAGCTCTGCCATCGAAGAGCATGGGCCTGTCTTCGTTTAATATGTCCGATCTCTTACGTAAACAGTTTATCCCCATCAATCACATTCTGTATCATTCCGGAATACTCATTTGCCTTTAATCCATTAAGTGTTACCATCGTAAGAAACAATGCTTTCTTTGTTCCTGTCTCTGATCGAAAAACATCTAATTTATGATTGAGTTCCTTTTTATAATCAGCATTTATTACAAATTCATCATTTGAAAACTTCATTTCACAAATGTTTATCACATCATCCTTACGGTCGATGATCATATCCACCTGCACCTGCGGATCGGCGTGGCTGCTTCTCCACGAATATTCAGCGGATGATATCCCCGAAATTCCAAGCGCCCCTTTGATCTGAGGTACATGATTCAGGCAAACGATCTCAAACGCATTCCCCCGCCATGAGTAATAAGCCGGCGTAGTTATAAATGTGCTCCATCTGTCAATTGCTTTATCTTTTTTTGTTTTTAATGAAAAAAGGATAAACGGATCTATGATCTGATAATATAAACTCTGTTCCTTTTTTGTATAATTCCTGTATT
>DPZM01000155.1:0-6519 GCA_003535955.1 Lachnospiraceae bacterium
CGAAGGTGAAGACTTCACATATGATTCAAACGGACATGTAACCCAGACATCCGAGAAGTACAACCACTCAATGTGGGAGTCAGCTTCAGCTACTATCGTTACTCCTCTTGACAACGAGCCTGACAACAAGGCTGATCTTTACAAGGACTTCAACGGTGGTGCCAAGACTTCTCCTGCAGCAGGTTTCCGTTTCGACAAGACTCCTGTTGAGGCTCAGTTCGCAGCTTGCCAGAGCGTATTCGATGAGTACGGATTCGTTCTTGAGAACGGCGGCGTAGCACCCGGCGATGTAGAGTCAACTATCGAAGCTTACCAGGCAGCTCTTGACGAGGCAGGTTACCAGGATATCCTCGCTGAGTTCCAGAGCCAGTACAATGCATGGAAGTAAGATTGAGATAAACTTAATAATGTAGTATAATGCAGCACAGGGGTAAACCCCTGTGCTGTTTTGCACAGTAGAACACTTGGTAAAGAAAACAATATTTAAAAATTCAGATGAAAGGAAAGAAAATGAGGAAATACAATATTGCCGTAGCGGGAACGGGATATGTGGGAATGTCCATGGCTACACTGCTTTCGCAACATAATCATGTTACGGCAGTCGACATCATACCGGAGAAGGTTGACCTTATAAACAAGAGGAAATCCCCGATAGTCGATGCGGAAATAGAGGACTATCTGACTAATAAGGATCTGGACCTTAAGGCAACACTGGACGCTGAGGAAGCATATAAGGACGCGGATTACGTAATAATAGCCACTCCGACCAACTATGATGCCAATAAGAACTTTTTCGATACATCAGCGGTTGAAGCGGTGATAAAGCTGGTGATCGATCATAATCCGAACGCGATCATGGTGATAAAGTCAACCATTCCCGTTGGCTTTACCGAGTCCGTAAGGAAGAAATACGGCTCGGATAACATCCTGTTTTCTCCTGAGTTTTTAAGAGAGTCAAGAGCTCTTTACGATAACCTCTATCCTTCCAGGATAATAGTCGGCACGGTCATGGATGATGAGAGGCTTCTTGGTGCGGCTAAGGTTTTTGCCTCCCTTCTTACACAAGGGGCTCTCAAGGAGAATATAGATGTCCTGTTCATGGGGCTTACGGAAGCGGAGGCAGTCAAGCTCTTCGCCAATACCTATCTTGCCCTCAGGGTATCCTACTTCAATGAACTTGATACCTATGCCGAGATAAAGGGGCTTGATACGCAAAAGATCATTGAGGGCGTATGCCTTGATCCCAGGATCGGGGCCCAGTACAACAATCCTTCTTTCGGCTACGGAGGCTACTGTCTGCCCAAGGACACCAAACAGCTTCTTGCCAACTATAATGATGTACCCCAGAACCTCATCCAGGCCATAGTCGAATCGAACAGGACCAGGAAGGACTTCATTGCCGACAGGGTGCTGTCCAAGGCAGGTTATTACGATTACTATAACTCATCTTCATACAACAAGGAGGATGAACGCCCGGTAGTTATCGGTGTCTACAGGCTGACCATGAAGAGCAATTCGGATAACTTCCGTCAGTCTTCGATCCAGGGTATCATGAAGCGCATCAAGGCCAAGGGTGCGACGGTCATAGTATATGAGCCTACCTTGGAGAACGGAACAACCTTCTTCGGAAGCGAGGTTGTAAATGATGTGGAAGCCTTCAAAAAGAGATCCGATGCCATAATAGCAAATCGTTATGACACGATCCTTGATGATGTTGCGGATAAGGTTTATACGAGAGACATTTTTAAGAGAGATTAAATTGTGTGATTTTACCGAAAGTTTCTTGTTATTCTCGCTAATTTAGTGTACAATATATAAAGATGTATTATAAATTATATACGGAGAAAGGATGCAGTCATGTTAGCAACTCTTATTCCTTTATTTGATGAAAAAATGGCAGTCAAGGCCTATTCCCTCTTCACCCAGAAGGCGAACCACCTGACCAACCCGATGCTTTCGGGTACGGGGCTTAATGACGGAGCGGGACACATTGTCGGTCTTGAGATCATAAATGCGATGGGTATCGAAACCCTGGCCAGGGATAATGAGATATTTGTTCCTGTAAGCAATGTCTCACTCTTCTCGGCTATCGATGAGCAGTGTGATGCACCTCATGAACGTATAGTCATCCTGATCGACAAGCAGGTAAGGCCCGAGGATATGTATATAAACAGGATAAGGGAGCTTAAGAGCATGGGTTACAGGTTCGCCATGAGGAAGCTCACTGTGCCTGATTTTGAGCCTTACAGGGCAATATTAAGCCTTATGGATTATATCTTTCTTGACCACAAGAAGATAGTCATCGAGAAGGCCAAGATATACTTCACCAAGGTTTATCCCGAGATCAAGCTTATCGCGGGCAATATCGAGACTCAGGAAAACTTCGACCAGTTAAAGGAAGAAGGCGGATATCAGTTCTACGAGGGCGAGTTCTATCGTGTGCCCATTACCAAGGGAAGCACTGAAGTGGCACCCGTTAAGATCAACTACATTGAACTTCTTAATACGGTCAATTCGGATGACTTTGACCTGACCAAGGCAGCCGACATCATCGGAAGGGATACGGCGCTTGTTATCTCTCTCCTCGAGATGGTCAACCATATGTCGATCAATTCCGAGATCACATCGATAAGGCATGCCGCGGCAATGCTTGGACAGAGGGAACTCAAGAAATGGATCACGACGGCCGTTACCAAGCAGCTGTGTGATGACAAGCCAAGCGAGGTTGCAAGGGTATCACTTATCCGTGCGAAATTCGCTGAGAACCTTGCTCCCATATTCGAACAGGCAGGCCAGAGTCAGGAGCTCTTTATGATGGGCCTCTTCTCGGTGCTTGATGTAATACTCGGTAAGACAATGAGCGAAGCCCTTGAAATGCTCAAGGTTTCCAAGAATATCTCCCGCGCCCTTATCGACAAAGAGGGGCCTTATGCGGATATATATAACTTCATTCTTCAGTATGAGAGCGCAGGCTGGACCGATATCGACAGGATCATGCTCCTTAATGAGATGGATTCGGATGCGGTATACGCAGCTTATATCGACACACTTAAGTGGTACCGTGAGCTTTTTATCAAGTAAAATGCGTAAAATAGGCATTTTTCCTTGACAAAGGCAGATAAAACAATTATATATAGGTGTAGGCGTTTATTCGACGCAGACTCGAAACTAAGGAGGACTTAAGTTATGAACAAAACAGAATTAGTAGAAGCTATGGCTAAGAAGGCCGGATTATCGAAAAAGGATGCTGAGGCAGCTGTTAAGGCTTTCACAGACGTTGTTACAGCAGAGCTTAAGAAGGGTGGCAAGGTTCAGCTTGTTGGCTTTGGTACATTTGAGGTAGCTAAGAGGGCAGCAAGAGAGGGTAAGAATCCTCAGACAGGCGCTAAGATCAAGATCCCTGCATCAAAGGCTCCCAAGTTCAAGGCAGGCAAGGCGTTAAAGGATACAGTAAACAAGAAATAATTTTGCTATATTTAGAAGAGGGCCTTCCCGGGCCCTCTTTTTAGTTAATTATATTCATAAGGGTTGGTGAATCTACATGAGGCTGGACAAATACTTAAAGGTTTCGAGGATAATCAAGAGAAGAACGGTGGCAAACGAGGCCTGCGATGCAGGAAGGGTCACTATAAACGGACGTCCCGCCAAGGCTTCAGCAGATGTTAAGGAAGGGGATATACTGGAGATCCAGTTCGGAACCAAACCCGTTAAGGTTAGGGTCCTCTCGGTACATGAAACCGTGAGAAAGGAAGAAGCCGGGGATATGTTTGAATATATTTAATCAGTTGTGAGCCTGTACTGAGCAGTTGACATAAATTCTTTGTAAGTATATAATTTTAGTCAGGGGTTATATAAAGAAAAGGGGAGAGTTAAATGGGCAGACGCAAGGTCGCTTTTAAGAAACGCCGTCAGAACCGTCTGGGAATGGTTCTGGTAACCGGTGTGGTCGTGTTATTATGTCTGGTTCTTACGATCAGCATGATGTCACTTAAGAAAAAAAGAGACGGATATGTTCAGAAACAGGAGAGCCTTGAACAGCAGATAGAAGCCGAGAATAAGCGGGCGGAGGATCTGGTTGAGTACGAGAAGTATACCAAGACCGCAGCTTATGTCGAGGAAGTGGCCAAGGACAAGTTAGGGCTCGTATATGAGGATGAAATAGTCTTTCAGGCGGAGGAGAAATAAAAGCACAGATCTATTCTGTGCTTTCTTTTGTGAATTATGTTAAAGGGAGCAGACAGGCTGACTGAAAAGGTATACGGCTTCTGTATGGAACAGGGACTTCTTGACCGTGGGACGAAGGTAATAGCCGGTGTGTCGGGCGGAGCCGATTCCGTATGCCTCTTAAGGATGCTTGATGAAATGAAGGAAGCCCTTGACCTTACCATAACCTGTGTACATATTGAGCATGGGATAAGGGGGGAAGAATCAAGGGCTGATCGAGACTTTGTAAGGGATCTGTGCGCAGGGATGGGCATAGAGTTGAAAATATATGAGGAAGATGTGCCCCGGATCGCAAGGGAGAGGTCAATGACCCTTGAGGAGGCCGGAAGATATGTAAGGTATGAAGCCTTTAAGAGGGAGCTTGAGATAACAGGTGCGGATGTGATAGCGGTAGCCCATCATAAGGGTGATCAGGCGGAAACGGTCCTCTTTAACATGATAAGGGGAAGCGGCCTTAAGGGGATATCGGGTATGGCCCCGAGGAACGGTAACCTTATAAGGCCACTGCTTATCCTTACCAGGGAAGAGATCGAAGAATACTTAAAGAATAAGGGACAGGCCTACCGGATCGACTCTACCAATAACGACGAGGGGTATTCAAGGAATGCGATACGAAACAGCATAATCCCGGGACTGTGTGAGATAGCGCCGGCAGCTTCCGAAAATATCGTAAGGGCAGCTGATGAAGCCAGGGAAGCGGATGACTATATAAGGTCTCAGGCAGCACCGGTTTATGACAGGACGGTAAGCAGGAAGGATGATCTCTACAGGGTCGATATAGACAAGCTGTCCGAGGAACCCGGGATAATAGTCAGATATGTCTTAAGGAGCCTGCTTACCGGGATATATACATCCCATAAGGACCTTGAGGCTCTGCATGTAAAGTCACTCGCCGACTTATGTTTTAAGCAGTCGGGGCGTTACTTAAGCCTTCCGAAGGGAATCGGAGCAAAGAAGGAGGGAAATTACCTTCTCATCGGAAGCGCTAAAGCTCTTGAGCCTGATCGCAGGGAGATAAATATTCTCCTTAACACGGACGGAGAAACCAAGGTTTCGGGCTACGGAAGCTTTTTTGCGAGTGTGGAAGAGTGGGACGCAGCATCCGAGATTCCCGATTCTTACTATACTAAATGGTTTGACTATGATAAAATAATTAGCGGTGTGCGGATAAGAACAAGGATGAGTGGGGACTACCTGACCATCGGAGAGGAAGAGAAGAAAAAGAAGCTTAAGAAATACCTCATCGATGAGAAGGTTCCTTCATCAGACCGCGATCGTATGCTTGTACTTGCCGATGGTTCTCATATCATCTGGGTAACGGGAATGAGGATCAGCCAGCATTATAAGATAGGTAAAGAAACAAGGCGTGTTCTTAAGATTAAATATAAGGAGATGGCATATGGCAGATAATATTACCGTACTCATATCGGAAGAGGATCTTGACAGGAAGATAAAGGAACTTGGCGAGCAGATAAGCAGGGATTATGAAGGGCAGCAGGTACACCTTATATGTGTGTTAAAGGGCGGTGCTTTCTTTATGTGCGAACTGGCCAAGAGGATAACCATACCGGTATCGATCGACTTCATGTCGGTATCATCCTATGGGGATGCCTCGGTGTCAAGCGGTATAGTTAAGATCGTCAAGGACCTTGACAAGCCGATCGAGGGCAAAAACGTTATAGTTGTTGAGGATATAATAGATACGGGCAGGACCCTTTCCTACCTGCTTAAGGTTTTAAGTGACAGGAAACCCGAGTCGATCAGGTTGTGTACCATGCTGGATAAACCCGACAGACGTGTTGTTGATGATGTAAATGTTGATTATTCGGGCTTTGAGATTCCCGATGAATTCGTTGTGGGCTACGGACTTGACTATGCGGAGATGTACAGGAACCTTCCGTATATCGGCGTTCTGCACTTGGATTAAATTTACATAAATATATATAATTGGAGGAAACAGGTGGAAAAAAGAACAAGAGGGATAAGCTTCTATGTACTGATCTTTATCATGGCGATCGTACTTTACTTGATCTGGAGCCGGACCCTGACACAGAAAAGCGACTATATTTCTCGTTCTGACTTTGAAAAGATCGTTGATGAGAATAAGGACAACATAAAGGCCATAAGCATAGTACAGAATGCCGAGGTCCCCACAGGTATCGTGCAGGTGACCCTTGATAACGGTGAGATTAAGCAGGTGTACGTATCCGATGTAAATGAGGTTGAAGCGGAACTTCGGACCAAGTATCCCTGGTATACCATGGCGGATGTCAAGAGGGAGAACTGGTTCTTAAG
>DPZM01000155.1:6707-6976 GCA_003535955.1 Lachnospiraceae bacterium
AAGATAACCTTTAACGACGTAGCCGGTCTTAAGGAGGAGAAGGAAGACCTTGAGGAGATAGTCGATTTCCTGAAAAATCCCGGCAAATATAATGATGTTGGCGCCAGGATACCCAAGGGAGTGATCTTGACGGGCCCTCCCGGAACAGGTAAGACCCTGCTTGCCAAGGCGGTTGCGGGCGAAGCCGGAGTTCCCTTTTTCTCGATCTCAGGTTCCGACTTTGTTGAGATGTTTGTCGGTGTCGGCGCATCCCGTGTCCGTGACCTTTT
>DPZM01000045.1 GCA_003535955.1 Lachnospiraceae bacterium
ATGAGTGCTCATTATAAAACTTAAAGTAACTCCTGTAAGGGCTGTCCGCGTCTATATAAGCCCCCTTACTGTAACCGGGGGCATCCTCATATATGCGCTCCCTGTCCAGCCATTTGTTAAACGATCCGCAGTGATTGAAGACACCGTCAAGGATGACCTTTATGTTCCTTCTGTGGCACTCCGCAACAAGGGCCGCAAAAAGCTCGTTCGAAGCTTCGAGGTTCTCACGGCTCGTGACCCTGCTTATATACCTGGTCGCCTTTTTATTGTCATAGTCACCCTCGGCAAGCAGATCGCCTTCATCCTTTATGATCCTCCCGAAGTGGGGATCTATGTAATCATAATCCTGTATATCGTATTTATGATTCGATGGGGAAACAAAGAGGGGATTAAAATAGATACAGTCGATCCCAAGGTCAGCCAGATAGTCAAGCTTATCCATCACGCCCTTAAGATCGCCTCCGTAAAACTCACGGACTCCCATCGTAGCAGGGTACTTGTTCCAGTCCTCAACCTGCACCGTATGGTCGCCGATATAATTATATTCATGGCTCAGAACATCATTGGAGGGATCCCCGTTAAAAAACCTGTCAACGTATATCTGGTATATGACAGCTCCCTTGGCCCAGCGCGGAGTCTTGAAGCCGGGACGTATGGTGAACCAGTAGGCCTCATCGGTATGCTTAACTGACCCCCTTAAGTCGTAACGGCATATCTGGTTACCGGTTCTTATCTCAAAGTAATAACGGATCGCTTCATTATCAAGCTGGATCCTGCACTCGTAAAAATCAAACGAGTCGGCAGAATCAGTCTTGGCCATCAGCATCCTCTGTCCGTTGCAGATAAGAAATACATGGTCGGCATTGCTCTTAAATGTTCTGAATCTTAAGGTTACTTCAGTATAGGCGCCAGGCTCTGGCGGGTCCACATAGTCAGATGTATAGTCCGCAAATAGAGCCTTCTTCACAAGAACAGGCTTCAGGGTTGAAAAATATAGGTTTTTGTTTAAATCCCTTCCAAAATGACTGTAATCCATCAGGATGGCTCCTTATTATCTCCACTCCACGATAGTATACCACATTATAAGGGACTTTTCATCATCTAATTGTACAAGATATTGTGACTCTCGTACTGCCTCACACCTTTACTTCATTTACGCACTTGCCTGTCTTAATGTATTCTTCTATATTCGCAAGTGTTGTTGCTGCTATGTTCGAAAGTGCCTCCTGCGTCAGGAAGGCCTGGTGGGATGTTACGATAACATTGGGCATTGATATGAGCCTTGCCAGGGTATCATCCTCAAAGATGTGCCCCGACCTGTCCTCGAAGAAGACCGATCCCTCTTCCTCGTATACATCAAGGCAGGCTGCGCCGACATGGCGGTTCCTTATTCCTTCAAGCAGGGCATCCGCATCGATGAGGGCGCCTCTTGATGTATTTACAAGTACAACTCCCTTTTTCATATTCTTTATTGACTTGGCATCCACCATATGATAGGTTTCCTCGGTAAGAGGACAGTGGAAGGATATTATATCACTCTTCTTCCATATTTCCTTAAGGTCCACATAGTCAAAATCAGCATCCTTGGCGGGAAACTTGTCATAAGCGATGACTTTCATCCCAAAGCCCCTGCATATATCGATAAAGACCCTTCCTATCTTACCGGTTCCGACAACACCGACGGTTTTGCCGTGGAGGTCAAAGCCCATAAGGCCGTTTAAGGAGAAATTGAAGTCCTTGGTCCTGATGTAGGATTTATGGATCCTTCTGATAGAGGTAAGAAGCAGAGCCATGGCATGTTCGGCAACCGCGTAGGGCGAATAGGCCGGAACTCGTACCACTCCGATCTTTCCGGCTGCAGCCTTGATATCCACATTATTAAAGCCCGCACACCTTAAGGCGATCAGCTTAACACCCTTCTTCACAAGGGCATTTACAACCTTCTCGTTTACCGTGTCATTTACAAAAACACATACTACGTCATAGCCCTTGGCAAGCTTGACCGTATCTTCATCAAGCTTGGTCTCGAAGAACTTGATCTTTACCCTGTCCTGAGCACCCGCATCCTCAAAGGACTTTATGTCATAATCCTTGGCATCGAAAAACGCAACCTTTATCTTATCCGCCATAACAAAACCTCCTGTAATGATCATCATAGATTTATTCTCATATTGTGTTACAGTCTTATTATAGCCCAAATGTACTTTCAAATAAACCTTGCACTTGTATATGTGTTTGTGATATACTAACCAAAATGTGATAACACTTCAAAAAGGAGATAAAGTAATGTCAGATAAAAGCAGATTTGTACTTTCTGAAGAAGACCTTGCCGGTGTAAGCGGCGGTTATGATTATCAGCAGGATTATGCTAACATGATGGAACAGTATCAGAAGCACTGGGAAGAAGAAGCCGAGAAGAAGAAAGAGGCTGAGAGACAGGCTCACGAGATGTTCCTCAGGCAGATGAAAGAGCGCGAGGAATACTTAAAGAAAATCCGCGGTTGGTAGATCCCAATAAAAAAGTCCGTTATAAGCGGACTTTTTTATTTCTTCAATATTCATACGCAGTAAAAAAGACAGCCTCACGAATGCTGTCTTTTTTGGAGAAGGTATTTCTTTCTTATGGGGTATAACCTTTCGGTTATACAATGTATTGGGGGGTTACGAGAGTATAATAGCATTCACCCCATTATATATCCATACTTAGTTTTCACAATATTTACAAAATCGCACCTTCTGATTTGTGTAATTTTCACAAAAACCAGCCGCCTGTATCTTATAAGTCACTCAATGTAGGGTTTAGAACCTCAGCCTTCAGCCACAGGTTCGGCCGTCTTTTGCTGGAAGAGCGCCTCAAATTCCTCACGGCTTATCTTCTCCTTCTCAAGAAGGAGTTCGGCCGACTTATGGAGGATATCCATGTTATCCCTTATTATCCTCTCAGCCTTCTCGTAGCATTCGGTAATGATACGCTTAACCTCTTCATCTATCTTACCGGCAACCTCTTCACTGTAGCCACGGGTAGAGTGTGCCAGATCGCGTCCGATGAATACCTCATCATCATCATTGTCATAGCTTATTATACCGATCTTGTCGGACATACCGTACTTCATCACCATCTTCTTGGCTGTCTTGGTGGCCTGCTTTATATCCTGTGAAGCACCTGTCGTAATATCGTCGAACACAAGTGATTCTGCCACACGGCCGCCTAATGATACAACTATATCCTGCAGCATCCTGCCCTTGGTATTGAACATCTCATCCCTCTCGGGAAGAGGCATTGTGTAGCCTGCCGCACCCATTCCGGTGGGGATTATCGATACCGAATACACCGGTCCCACATCGGGAAGGAG
>DPZM01000268.1 GCA_003535955.1 Lachnospiraceae bacterium
GTGAACTTAAGTCACCCTACACCATTGACCAGAGCAAGTGTATCAAGTGCGGCGCCTGCATGAGCAACTGTCCGTTCAAGGCGATATCGATCGTATAACTGCGTTAATGATTTTAAGATCTGCTTACGTAAGACCTGTTGTTAAGCAAAACCGCAGAAATATACAGGCATACTCAAGGAGGAATAAATGGATTATATGACAATAGACGGCATCAAGGTGCCGATAGAAGGTGAAAAGAATATCTTAAGCCTTATAAGGAAGGCCGGGATTGACATCCCCACGTTCTGCTACCATTCGGACTTATCGATTTACGGGGCATGCAGGATGTGCATGGTCGAGGATGATCGCGGGAAGATGTTCGCATCCTGTTCCGAAGTACCGCGGGCCGGAATGACCATCCACACCAATACCAAGAAGCTCCAGCAGTACAGGAAGCTTATCATCGAGCTCCTCTTATCAACCCACTGCAGGGATTGTACCACCTGTACCAAGAACGGCATGTGCGAGCTCCAGAGCCTTGCCTACCGTGTCGGCGTACACGCGGTCCGTTTCCTGAACAAGAAGGAAGAGCTCCCGATAGACATGTCATCGAAATGTATCGTCCGTGATCCCAACAAGTGCATTCTCTGCGGCGACTGTGTAAGGACCTGCGCGGAGAATCAGGCGGTCGGGGCTATTGACTTTGCCCACAGGGGATCCAAGATGCAGATATCACCCGCCTTCGGTAAGGAATTAGCCGATACCGACTGCGTGGGCTGCGGCCAGTGTGCCGTTGTATGTCCCACGGCGGCTATTTCGGTAAGGACCAATGTTACCGAGGTATGGGATGCGATAAACGATCCGAAGAAGAGGGTGGTTGCCCAGATAGCACCCGCGGTCAGGGTGGCTGTCGGTGACAAGTTCAACCTGCCAAAGGGTGAGAACGCAATGGGCAAGCTGGTAAAGGCCCTCCGTATCATGGGCTTTGATGCGGTATATGATACCAACTTCGGAGCTGACCTTACGGTCATGGAGGAATCAAAGGAATTCGCTCAGAGGTTACAGAGCGGTGAGAACCTTCCCCTCTTTACTTCATGCTGTCCCGGCTGGGTTAAGTTCATGGAGAACAAGTACCCCGAGTTTACGGACAATGTAAGCACCTGCCGGTCACCCATGAGCATGTTCTCACCGGTCATCAAGGAATACTTTAAGAAAAAGGATGAGGAAGAGGGTAAGGAGACCTATGTTGTGGCCATCATGCCCTGTACGGCCAAGAAGGCCGAGATACTGCGTCCCGACAATCATACAAACGGAAGACAGGATACCGATATAGTTATTACGACCCAGGAAGTCATCCGTATGATAAAGCAGGTGGGCGTCAAGTTCGAGACCCTCACAAGCGAAGCCTGCGACATGCCTTTCTCGATGGCATCGGGCGGCGCTTCCATATTCGGTATCACGGGCGGTGTTACCGAGGCAGTCCTCCGTTACCTGTCTCCCGAGAAGGATCATACGACTCTTGAGAATATCAAGTATTCGGGTATCCGCGGTAAGGAGGGCTTCAAGGAGGCTGCTGTTACCCTTAACGGCCGCGAGATCAGGATCGCGGTTGTCCACGGACTTAAGAATGCGTCAGACCTCCTTGAGGATATCAAGGCAGGTAAGGCTCATTATGACTTTGTCGAAGTCATGGCCTGCAGAAGGGGATGTATCCTTGGAGGCGGCCAGCCCGTTCCCATGGGACCAAACACCCGGTCGGCACGCATGAAGGGCATCTATCAGGTCGACCAGTTGTCAAGCATCCGCTACACCGACGAGAATCCCCTCATTGACCGCATCTGGGAAGACATTATTGAGGGTCGTGAGCATGAACTGTTACATCGCGCATTATGATGATATACCCCTTCCTTTTGGAGGGGGTATACGTATATTATATACAGACCGGGAGGAAGATAAATGTCTGAAAATCTTATAAACACTGACTTTTATAAGGCCATTATCAACTTTGACAGGGATCCTGAAGCGCAGGACTATTACTATAAGGTGATGGACAGCCTTACGGGAAGGAGCGCAGGTGATAGGGACGAGACCGTGAGAGACCGGATACTTCGGGCCTATGCGGTCCTCTTCTGTGAGGACATAGGGGCCATACCCGGAAGAAAGGCCGGTGTTGATGAGGTTGCGGATACGGCAGACCGCCTGTACATAGGCAGTGTCGGCTACGATCCGGGGCACTGGTACAGGATGAAGCACCACTTCCCGATCATAGATGATGATAACTTCGACAGGTTTGCCGCCCTGGTGATAGCCGATCTTAATGCAGGCCCCCTTAAGGATGCGGCGATAAACGATGGTGACACACTTGTCATCGGCGAGGCCGATCCCCTCCACATGACCAGTGAAGAGAGGCAGAATCAAACGGTCCGCAGGGTCATGTCCTTAGAGGAAGGAGACAGCGAATGAACATATTTGTCGTAACCTCCGATAAAAAGGAATTAAAAAGCCTTAAGGATAAGATAGATAAACTGCGTCCGGGTGATGAGCTATTCTGCTACGAGGATCCCCTCTCAGCCCTTGCATCCGCAAGAGAAGGAACGATCCCGGATACGGCCTTCATAAGTTTGGATATGCCTGAACTTGGCGGCCTTGACCTTGGTACATACTTTAAGGAGATCCAGGCACTGGTTAACATAATATTGATCGCCGATAACAGGGATCTTGCCTATGACGCGATAAA
>DPZM01000002.1 GCA_003535955.1 Lachnospiraceae bacterium
CAAGAAAAAAACTCCAGCCTGCCTTAGCCCTTCTGGGTACGTTCTGTATCGAAAAGAAGGGGGCCGTTACCACAAAACAGCTTATCCTTACGAATATAAGCAGGAAAAATTCCAAATCCGAATAGGAAAAAGAATGATCTATCATCTGCTCACCTGATGTATAACGAAAAATCGGCCCACAGGTCTGTCATAAAATCCGTCATGTTGTTGAGCATCCAGTGCCCCAGGATCATGAGCATGACAAAAATACCCAGAAGCTTGGGCACGAAAGTCAGTGTCTGCTCCTGTATGGATGTTACGGTCTGAAATATGGATACAGCCAGACCGATGACAAGCGAGATCAGGAGCATGGGTGCCGATGTCAGGATTATCGTATATAATGTTGTCCTTGTTATCTCAACAACGGAATCAACTGTCATTTTCAAGCCTCTCCGAATGACATTCAGTAAAATGTTTTAACCAGATTGCCGATAACCAGGCTCCAGCCGTCTGCCAATACAAAGAGCAGTATCTTAAACGGCATGGATATGGTAGTTGGCGGCAGCATCATCATACCCATTGACATAAGTGTCGAAGCGACCACCATATCTATCACGATAAAGGGTATGTATATCAGAAAACCTATGATAAACGCGGTTCTTAACTCACTTATCATAAATGCCGGAACAAGAACACGGGTCGGGATGTCATCCAGCTCGTCCACAGACTCAATCTTTGCTATATCAAGAAAAAGCCTTACATCCTTTGTCTGCGTCTGTCCGTACATGAATTCCCTGAGCGGTTTTACTGCCGTGTCCAAAAATTCCGTCTGGGTGAGTTCACCTGCTTCAAACGGCCTGACCGCAGTATCATTTATCTGCGTAATGACCGGATTCATAATAAAAAAAGTCAGAAACAGAGACAGCCCTATCAGAACCTGGTTAGGAGGTGCTGATTGAGTGCCCAGTGCTGACCTGACAAAATGCATCACTATCAAAATACGGGTAAAGCTCGTCATCATGATGACGAGTGTTGGAGCAAGGGCAATTAACGTCAGTGTTATGAGTATCCTGAGCGTCCCCGAAACATTACCCTCTCCGTCCTGATAGGTCACGGTAAGATTATTGGCTACATTAAGCTCCCTAAGATCCCCTGCGTCCTCGGCAGTACCCGGCTCGTTAATCACGGTCCGGTTCTCATTCACACCCTCATCTTCGGTTATTCCGATATTGTTAACCTCGGCCGCCTTAACTCCTTCAGGTGATAACACGGCCATTAATACGCACAGAAGCAGGCAACCTAAAACATGCACGGGCCTGCTTCCATGTAAAATAAACCTATTCATTACTTATCGCCCCGTTTTGTTATCTTATCCCTGGCAACCTCAAAGATCTGCTTAAAGCGGTCGTTGGCAACAGGATTAACATCCGGATTCAGTTCTATATCCTCCTTAGACACCTCCGAAATAAGACTTATTTCATCTTTGCCTACAGCAACAATAAAATATCTTTTGCCAACTCTTATAAGCTGAAGAAACTTATTGCCGGTAACCCTGTACGTTTCTATAGCTTCAAAGTTTTTGTTAAATCCCTGAAACTTCTGGTATTTACCGACCAAGCGTGTCGTATAATACGTAATGGCAAGCACCGCAAGAAAGATCACAAACACAGTCAGAAACTGTGCCGCGCCCTCTGCCTTACCCGACATTAACGTAACAGGGATCATTTAGCCTACAACCTTCTTAACAGCCTCAATAACACGGTCAGCCTGGAAAGGTTTAACAATGAAATCCTTGGCACCGGCCTGAATCGACTCAATAACCATTGCCTGCTGACCCATTGCCGAACACATGATAACAAGCGCTGAAGGATCATTCTCCTTTATCTTTTTAAGAGCCTGAATACCATCCATCTCAGGCATGGTAATATCCATAAGCACAAGATCAGGCTTAAGCTCATTGTACTTCTCTACCGCACGAGCTCCGTTCTCTGCCTCACCGATAACATTGTATCCGTTCTTGGTGAGGATGTCCTTGATCATCATTCTCATGAACGCTGCGTCATCACTGATTAAAATATTTTTTGCCATTTTTCATTCTCCTAACCTTTAGTTTATTATTTCAGTTACTCTTACACCAAAGTTTTCTTCGATTACAACAACCTCTCCCTTGGCTACCAGCTTGCCGTTGACCAAAACATCAACAGGCTCGCCCGCGATCTTGTCAAGTTCGATGATCGTACCCGGAGCGAATTCCAGTATGTCATTAATGGACTTCTGGGTGCGCCCGAGTTCAACCGTGACTTCAAGGGGAACATCCTTGATAAGCTCAATGTTCTCCTGACTCTGCATTGCATTCACATCGCCGGAGAAAGCCTGGAAGGATGCAGGCTGGATATTGATATTCGGCATACCCATATTGCCCGGCATGCCCATGCCCATTCCGGGCATCATACCCATGCCCATTCCGGGTGTCATACCCATTCCCATATTGGGTGCCATGCCCATTCCCATATTCGGGGCCTGGCCCATTCCCATTGAATTATCCGGCATACCCATATTGCCCGGCATACCCATGCCCATTCCCATATCCATCGAAGGTGCGGACATCGATGGTCCTGGGCCCGGCATAGGTGCTGGCGACGGCGCCGGTGCGGGCGGCGGTGTCGGAGCGGGTTCCGGTTCCGGTTCTTTATTTTCGATAAAGTAGCTGTAAAGATCCTTAGCGAAATCGATCGGGTACAGCTGCATTATCTTTGAATCTATAAGATCGCCTATCTGCATTCTGAAGGTGATCTTAACGAATGTATCCTGAAGGAATGCCGACACATCATCGGCGGGATCAAGAGTTCCCAGTTCCACCAGGCTTGCTTCCGGCGGTGAGATATCGATCATCTTGCCAAGCATCGAGGAAAGCGATGTCGCTGCCGAACCCATCATCTGGTTCATGG
>DPZM01000015.1 GCA_003535955.1 Lachnospiraceae bacterium
TTTCATCATAGGGCAGGATATCATGCCTTCGCATATGCTCAAGTATAATACCCAGTATCGTACTGTTTTCCGAAGGTGCCAGAGCACAGTCCGTACACGGGATTATGTTGTGAGTCCTTCCCGCGTAGAATCCCGCAACCGGATTCCCGTCCTTGTCCGTACCAATGGGGTATTGTGCCTTGTTCCTGTATCTCCACGGATCCTCCATACCGATAATCGGCTCCATCACCTCATCAATAAATGCCGGATCAAATCCGCCTATCCTTATAAGATTGTTCCTTACCTTATTCTGTTTAAAATCAAGCTGACCCTTAGGATCCATCTCCTGTATCTGACAGCCGCCGCATCTTCTTGCAAGTATACATCTTGCCGGAATACGCATGGCCGAAGGACTGACTATCCTTTCGATACGTGCATACCCGTAATTTTTTTTGGTTTTGACTATGCGCGCATCGATCACATCACCCACAACAGCATCTTTAACAAAAAGGGCATAGCCGTCAATCTTACCGACGCCCATGCCCTCTGCTGTCAGGTCCGTTATTTCAAGCTTGACTGTATCATTCTTCTTATACCGGATCTCTTCCATGTTTTTATTCATAAGGCTTATCCTGCTCCCTGCATCAATACTTTTAACCTTCTCATTCTCATATGACAGGATCGATGCTCATACAATAAAGCTTCCTGTCTTCCTGACATTCGAATCAATAAGCCTGTTAAAGCCAAGCCACCCAGTTTCCGCAGTCGAATCAAACAGCTCTTTAAGGGTCTCCATCTTGGCATCCAGGTTGTCTGCCATATTAAGGGCCAGTGCCTCTACAAGCGCCGGCTTCTTGGGCGATCCGAACTCATACTCTCCGTGATGCGCGAGGATACAGTGTTTGATCTCAGCCTCAAGCTTGTGGGGAAATCCCTCTATGCCCTTTATCTTCTCGCCCACCATCTCACAGCCCATGACTATATGCCCCAATAACTGCCCGTCATCGGTATAGTCATTCTGGGGAAATGGTGACAGTTCCCTGGTCTTTGCTATATCATGCAGCATTGCGGCGCTTATCAGAAGGTCCCTGTTAAGCACAGGATATCTTGTCGAATAAAAATCACACAGCTTCACAACACTCAATGTATGTTCAAGCAGGCCGCCCACAAATCCATGATGAACACTCTTGGCTGCCGAAGACTTCTTAAAGGATGCGGCGAAATCCTCATCTTCCACAAAAAATGCCTCACACAGCTTCTTTAAATGGTCCGATTTAAGTCCCTTTATATATCCCAGCAATTCTCCATACATCTCATCTATATCATAAGATGAAACAGGCAGGTAGTCCGCAGGAACATACTCACCCTCCGACACCTTCCGTATTCGCTTGATATTTACCTGAAGCTGACCGTTGAAGCTTGTAACAGAACCGCCCACCATGCAGTAATCAAGTATATCAAAATCCTCGATCCCCATGGAACCCACATCCCATATCTTGGCATCAATGGTCCCGGTCTTGTCCTGTAATATCACGTTCTCATAGGACTTGCCGTTCTTGGTCACTGCCGACTGTTTATGCTTTATAAGATAAACGTCATTTATATTATCGCCTTCCCTTAACTGCTCTATATACTTCATAAGTTCTCCTTCTGTACTGATATTTTTGTAACTATTCAGAACAGGCTCAAAATGCTTCACATTTTTCGCTGTTTTGGATTCATCCAATACATATATTTATAAAATAAGACCGGACATGACATCACTGTCAGTTGCTCAGCTTCCCAAGAGTTATCTCATAGGACAGCTCAACATATTCCATCCTTCCCTTTCTCTTGACTGTCACCATCATGAGGTCATCGGGCTGGCACTTAAGCATGGCATCCTTATAATCACTGAAGGAATTGATATCCGTCGTTCCCAGCTTGACGATAACATCGCCGTTCTGGATACCCGCATCCATTGCCGGGGAATCGATCACCACCTGCCTTACATAAGCGCCTACGGGTACATCATACTCATTCGATATATCTTCAGTTACATCAAGTCCCACTATACCAAGATATGCTATTTCCTGACCGTTTGACAGCTTCTCGAGCCTGTCCTTCAGGTCTGATATTGCATAGCCACAGATGAGGTTCTTGGCGTCTGTCGAAGCTCCGTCCTGGGTGATTATTGCAAGGACCCTTCCGGACATGTTTATGATGACTCCGCTGGCGTTCGAGCTTCCGTAAATATCCGTCGTTAACAGGGATACATTAGTATCGGTCATGTCCTTGACAGATGTATGGCTGGTGATCTGACCCATGGCCATTGATTCCGATACACCCAGAGGATCGCCTATTGCAATGACAGGGGTACCGTCTATGGATGAATTCTTAGTCGATCCCAGTTCAGCCAGCTTGCAGGCTTCCCTGGTATCATCACTTATATTCTCAAGATCAACAGCAACTATCGTCATATCCGTATTGGGATCGGATTTCTTGAGTACCGCATCATACCGCTTGCCGTCACAGAATGTCACTATTACGGAATCGCAGGTTTTTATCACCGAATATCTTGTAAGTATCAGCATCTCCTTGCCGTTCTCCGCAAGTATTATTCCGGCACAGGTATGCCTGTTCTCATATACGTTCATAAACCAGTCCGTATTGGCCGATATACCCGTGACCGTGACCATTGCCCTCTCGGCTTCCTTGGCCACATCGCCTATCTGCTGGTAGAGCTTCTGATAATCCTCTATCTCCAGATCCTTCT
>DPZM01000310.1 GCA_003535955.1 Lachnospiraceae bacterium
TTATACTGGCAACTACAACACTGCTTGGAAGGCTTGACTTTAAGAACTTTACAGTGAGGATAAACGACAGGAAGATACTTAAGGCAATGGCAATGTATGCAGGCTTCCCTGAAGATAAGCTTGATTCTGTCTTTATTACCCTTGATAAGATGGATAAGATAGGCATTGACGGTGTCAGGGAGGAGCTTAGTGCTGAAGGCTATGATAAGGACGGAATAGACAAATACCTTGAACTTTTCGATAAAACTACGAGGGATGTTAACGGTATCAGCTACCTTAAGGAAGCGCTTTACGGTTATCTTGATGTGGGAACCGCAGATAACCTTGAAACGATCATCGCAAGCGTCGAAGCCACCAGGTCGGCTGATTTTAAGATAGAATTTGACCCTACCCTTGTAAGAGGGATGTCTTATTATACCGGAACCATATTCGAGATAAGCATGGATGAATTCGGAAGCTCGGTAGCGGGCGGCGGCCGGTATGATGAGATGATAGGAAGGTTTACGGGTCAGAGCACATGTGCCTGCGGTTTTTCCATAGGCTTCGAGCGTATCATCACAATCCTTATGGATAAGGGCTTCAAGGTACCCGATGAAGGAGATAAGAAGGTTTTCCTTATAGAGAAGGGGGCTGCAAAGGAACGGATATCCGGGATAATGAAGGAGGCTTCGGAATTAAGAAGTAAGGGGGTTAAGGTCCTTGTATGCCAGATGAACAAGAATAAGAAGTTCCAGAAGGAGCAGCTTATTAAGGAAGGATATAAGGCGGAAGATATCATAGATTTTTATAATACAGAATTAAAAAATTGAGGTGAATAAAATGGCAGAATCAATGATGGGTCTTAAGAGGACCCACAGGTGTACGGAAGTTACTGAGGCAAATATCGGAGAGACCGTGACCGTAATGGGCTGGGTACAGAGGAGCAGGAACAAGGGAGGCATCATCTTTACGGACTTAAGAGACCGTTCGGGACTGCTCCAGATAATATTTGAAGATAAGGACATAGGTCAGGAAGGCTTTGACAAGGCATATAAGTTAAGAAGCGAATTTGTTATAGCTGTAGTCGGACATGTCGAGAAGAGAGCCGGTGAAGCAAACAAGGCATTAAAGACGGGTACGATAGAAGTGAGGGCGACGGAACTGAGGATACTCTCGGAGGCAGAGACTCCTCCCTTCCCCATTGAAGCCGATTCCAAGACCAAGGAGGAGCTTCGCCTCAAATACAGGTATCTTGATCTAAGACGCCCCGATATACAGAAGAATATAATGCTTAGGAGCAAGATAGTCACAGTCATAAGGAATTACTTTATGAATGAAGGCTTTCTTGAGATAGAGACACCTATACTTCAGAAGTCAACTCCTGAAGGGGCAAGGGATTATCTTGTACCCAGCCGTATACATCCCGGCAGCTTCTATGCACTTCCCCAGTCGCCCCAGCTCTTCAAGCAGCTGCTCATGTGCTCGGGATATGACAGGTATTTCCAGGTAGCCAAGTGCTTCAGGGATGAGGATCTTCGTGCCGACAGGCAGCCCGAATTCACGCAGATAGACCTTGAAATGTCATTTGTTGATGTGGATGATGTCATAGCGGTAAATGAAGGTGCGATCGCCAAGGTATTTAAGGAAGTACTTGATATAGATGTTCCCCTTCCCATAAGAAGGATGACCTGGACAGAGGCTATGAACAGGTTCGGTTCCGACAAGCCCGATCTGAGGTTTGGAATGGAACTTACCGATGTATCCGAGGTGGTTAAGGGATGCGGTTTCGGTGTGTTTACGGGAGCTCTTGATAATGGTGGCACCGTACGCGGCATAAATGTCAAGGGTCAGGCTGAGATGCCCCGCAAGAAGATAGATGCTCTGGTTGAATTCGCCAAGGGATACGGAGCCAAGGGGCTTGCCTATCTGTGCGTACTTCCCGACGGCACCTGCAAGTCAAGCTTTGCGAAGTTTATGAGCGAGGATGAGCTTAAAGCACTTGTCAATGCGATGGATGGTGAACCCGGTGACCTTCTTCTCTTTGCCGCAGACAAGACCAATATTGTATGGAACGTTCTCGGAGCATTAAGGCTTGAGGTTGCCAAAACCTATGATCTTATTCCGGAAGGGGAATATAACTTCCTCTGGGTTACCGAATTCCCGCTTCTTGAGTGGAGTGAGGAAGAGAACAGGTATAAGGCCATGCATCATCCCTTCACAATGCCTATGGATGAGGATATACAGTATCTTGATTCGGATCCGGGGCGCGTGAGGGCCAAGGCATATGATATAGTCCTTAACGGAACGGAGCTTGGCGGCGGATCGGTCAGGATACACCAGTCGGATATTCAGGAGAAGATGTTTGAGATACTGGGCTTTGAGAAGGAGGATGCATACACAAGGTTTGGATTCCTTCTTAATGCCTTCAAATACGGAGTTCCTCCCCACGCAGGACTTGCCTACGGCCTCGACCGTCTGGTAATGCTTATGGTGGGCGCCGAGAGCATCAGAGAAGTAATGGCCTTCCCCAAGGTTAAGGATGCATCGGATCTTATGAGTGAAGCCCCCAATGTGGTTGACGACAAACAGCTTGAAGAGCTTGGGATCAAGATAGATGTAAAGGAAGTAAAGGATCCGGAGTAATGGCAGGCCGGAACATGTGGACTATTTATGAGGATTGTTTATGAAATACTGTAAGAAATGCGGAATGCTGCTTGAGGATAACATGGAGATATGTATTGGCTGCGGTAGTGATGTTACCGATAAGAAGAGCTACTCCAAATTCCCTGAGCCTGTACAGCAAAAGCTTGACAGCGAGAAGAAGGAAAACGGTAAAAGGATACTTGCTCTGCTTGCCATAACCTTAGTGTTTATAGTTATCCTTCTTATGATCGGCATATACATTTCACAGACTTACATGCTCATGAGCCGGAGCGAAGGCGAAAACGGTCCCGGGACCGGCATGTTTACCCAGATGCTTTTAAATGCCGGGAAGAATGATAAAGGGGAAACAAAAGAAAATAAGAAAAACCGTCAGGTCAAGGATGAAAACGGTACATATTATAAATATTCGACTTTTAAGGATGACAAAGGCAATGACATGTTTACGGCTGTTTATCCAGAAGACCTGTCAGATGTTGATGTGTCGCTTGATCTTGAAAGAAATTCCGTTAATTTTCCCGCGGTATTGTCCTTTGTTGCTACAAATGATGACAATACCACCCAGCTGACCTTTACTTCACCCCAGCATTACCAATATATTTCAGGTACAGGTTTTTCTCCTGCACAAGTACAGGAAAACCTTAAGGGATGTGTAAGCTTTTATGACTTTAAGGATGTTGAGTCATATCTTGATGAGATCATAAGACAGGCTTATCCCACAGCCAGGAAGATAGAACCCATGGATGAAGCGACAGAGCCTGCTTCAAACGGTAAACTGGATAAGCTTATAAGTCTTTACGAAGAAGACAGTACCGATGATCTTGCCGGTCTATTCGGTCTTCCCGATGGTACCAGCTTTACTCATACGGATACTTACAGATCGGACAGGATTTTCACATACAGGATACTCACAAAGGAAGATCATGCGGTTTCATGCAGGTTTTATGTACCGGTATTCTGTGTGAAATATGATTTTTCGAATCCTGAATATGAAATGAGCGGCAGTCTGTCCGATTGCTATATCCTTACGGTTTCAAGCTTTGAGGCCGGTTCGGATGAGCTGTATGACTGGTATGAGAATGCATTTTCACTCTTTGTCAATAATTTCAGGCTCTCTGATGCCTTTTTAAGCGCAGTAGATCAATATGCAAGCAGCATAAAAGGTGAGATTAACGGCGGAAGAATACCGAGGATACTTGGTAAGGATGAATTTTCGGACCTTTTAGAGTCATCCGGATCCACAGATGCCTTTACAAAGGGTGTGGGTGAATTCCTGTCTGAGAACAAGGATGCGGTTAAGACATTTAAAGCTGAAGATTATACTATAAATACCGGTGATCCGATAAAACAGGTTTATTTCGATCCCTCAAGGGAGCTCCTATTCGTAACAGAGGATGAAACGGAATATCCCGGTGATGAGTTTATTGAGTTTGATTAGGAGGAGTATGGGTTGGATACCGAAGGCGTCATACAGTTGGTGATCTTATTAGTTCTGATCATACTTTCGGCCCTTTATTCGGGGGCCGAGACCGCGCTTACCACTGTTAACGAGATTAAAATCAATACACTTGCGGAAGCAGGTGACGGGAAGGCAAAACGTGTACTGGCTCTTCTTGACAAGAAGAGCAAAATGTTAAGTGCCATCCTTATCATGAACAATATAGTCAATCTGTCGGCATCAGCCCTTGTCACTACAATGACAGCCAGGATCTGGGGGAATACCTATGTTGCCGTATCGACAGGTATATTGACGCTGCTTATACTGATCTTCGGAGAGATCAATCCGAAAACAATAGCAACTATCCATAACGAGTCCTTGTCCCTTCGTTTCAGCAGTATAATAATGGCTACAATGAAGGTTCTGACGCCCGTTATCTTTATAATCGACAAGCTGTCGATGCTCTTCCTTAAGATATTGCGTATCGACCCGGAGCAGGCCAGGTTAGTCCTTACCGAGAACGAACTAAGGACGATACTTGATGCTTCACATGAGGAGGGAGTCATCGAATCGGGCGAGAGGGAGATGATAGATAATGTTTTTGACTTCGGCGATTCCCTGGCCAAGGATGTTATGATCCCGAGGATCGAGATGACCTGTGTCAACGCTGACGCCAGTTACTGGGAACTAAAGGAACAGTTCGAGGTACATAAGTATACAAGGATACCGGTTTACGAGGAATCTACCGACAATATCGTAGGAATAATAAACATGAAGGATGTCCTTTTCTATGAGGACATCAATAACTTCAATATAAGAAATGTAATGCGTGAAGCCAACTTCACGGTTGAATACAAGAAGACGAGCGAGCTTATGGTGGAAATGAGGCAGAATCACATAAGCATGATCCTCGTTCTTGATGAGTACGGTGATACCGTGGGTCTTATAACCCTTGAGGACCTTCTCGAAGAGATTGTTGGAGAGATCAGAGATGAATTCGATGAGGATGAGGAGGATCTTATCCAGGAGGTTTCGGAAAGACAGTACCTTGTTGACGGTTCGCTTAAGATCGATGATATAAACGATGCATTGGGGCTTGAACTTAATTCCGAGAATTATGATTCAATCGGCGGTATCATAATAGAAAAGCTCGAGAGGGTTCCGGAAGTCGGCGACAGTGTGGAGCTTGAAGACGGGACGGTCCTTACGACGGTTAATATGGACAAGAACCATATTGAGCAGATCCGCCTGGAACTGCCCGAGAAAAAGGAAGACGAAGGTCAGGAAGATGACCGTGAAGACAGTGATGAAGCCGAAAAGGGAGAAAAGGGAGAAAACTAAAAAAGTTCTTTTATTTAGAAGGATGTTATGTTATACTGCTATGGTGTATATGATTTAAGGAGGATGACAATGAAGCATGTAAAGACTCTTTCCACAAGGAATTTCAAAAAGTCAATGAAGAACGGCGGATGCGGTGAGTGCCAGACATCCTGTCAGTCAGCCTGCAAGACCAGCTGCACGGTTGGAAATCAGACCTGCGAAAAGGCGAAGTAATCACTCTATATAAGTTATGCATTTTAGCATAAGCAGCGAACATGGTCTGTTCGCTGCTTATGTGCGTTAAATTTGACGAGGTTTTTTGTGGTACATCAGTATAAGAATAACGGTTTCAATATAGTGCTGGATGTCAATTCGGGCTCCATTCATGTGGTCGATGATATCGTATATGATATGATAGGGCTTATTGCCACTGATAAGCTTGAAGGTTCATTCAGAAAGGTGATAAACGAGGATGATGTAAGGGCTTCATCCTATGAAGAGGTTAAGGATATTTTAGCCCCGCTCACTGACAGGTACACGGAAGCCGAAGTTAAGGAAGCATATGATGAGATCTCCGGTCTTATCAAAGAAGATATGCTTTTCTCAGATGATGTATATAAGGATTTTGTTCTTGATTTCAAAAAGAGGAAGACCGTAGTTAAGGCCCTGTGCCTTCATATAGCGCATGACTGTAATCTTGCCTGCAGGTACTGCTTCGCAAAAGAAGGTGAGTATAACCAGAGCAAGCGTGAGCTCATGTCATATGAGGTGGGGAAGAGGGCGCTTGACTTC
>DPZM01000167.1 GCA_003535955.1 Lachnospiraceae bacterium
ATGTCCGCCACCTGGGCAGGTATCGGTAATGCCCTTATCGGTTCCATGCTTGCATGGAAGATATTGGGAAGACGCACCAGGATCATGACCCAGTCGCTTGATGCCAAGACCATGCCTGAATTCTTCGAGAAGAGGTTCCACAGCAGGAACCTTAAGATAATAGCTTCCTTCATTGTCTTTGTCTTCCTTATTCCGTATACGGCTTCGCTTTACAACGGTCTCTCAAGCCTCTTCGGCCTTGTGTTTGACATGCCCTACTGGGTGGTCATTGCTGTAATGGCAGTTCTTACCGGAATATACGTGATCTTTGGCGGATACATGGCTACCGCGATAAATGACTTTATCCAGGGCATAATCATGCTCATCGGTATCACGGCAGTCATCCTTGCGGTCCTTAACAGCCACGGAGGCCTCATTGCGGCAGCCCAGGAGCTGTCAGCCGTTGAATGTGAAGGCTGGGCAGGCGGAGCATATACTTCATTCTTAGGGCCCGATCCTCTGGCACTTGTGTTTGTGGTCATCCTTACTTCGCTCGGTACCTGGGGACTTCCCCAGATGGTCGGGAAGTTCTACGCTATAAAGAGTGAGAAGGATATACATAAGGGAACTATAATCTCTACATTTTTTGCCATAATCGTGGCAGGCGGATGCTACTTCCTCGGAGGTTTCGGAAGGCTGTATGCCGATAAGATCAGCTACAATCCGGCCAACGGCAAGCCCCTCTTCGACACGATAGTTCCCGCTATGCTGTCAACCCTTCCTTCGATAATCATAGCGGTGGTTATAGTACTGGTCCTTTCGGCTTCTATGTCAACACTGTCATCACTGGTACTTACATCAAGCTCGACCTTTACTCTCGATGTTATAAAGCCCGCCAGCAAGAAGGGCATGGATGATAAGAAGCAGGTCTTCATCATGCGTGTATTCATTGTATTCTTCATTCTGGTTTCGGCGGTGATCGCCATAATCAAGGATTCCTTCCCCGGCATCACCTTTATCGCCCAGATGATGGGTGTTTCCTGGGGAGCACTT
Organism: Lachnospiraceae bacterium; assembly: GCA_003535955.1. Lineage (GTDB taxonomy): Bacteria > Bacillota > Clostridia > Lachnospirales > Lachnospiraceae > UBA2868. Next base: position 1,033 of record DPZM01000167.1, read on the forward strand.
GCGGGAGCGTTCCTTGCACCCTTCCTCTACGGCCTCTATTGGAAGAAGGCTACAAGAGCTTCGGTCGGAGCCTGCTTTATCTGGGGCTGCGGGATCGCGATCATCCAGCTTATCGTGACCCTTGGCGGTGTTGATGTAAGTACATGGGGCCCCGTGCTCGGTTATATCTTCAAGTCTTCCATTAATTCCGGTGTTGTGGCCATGGTGGGAGGACTCATCGTTGTTCCACTTGTAAGCAAGCTGTCGGCCGGGGAAGATGAGAAGGTGGTTGAGGAGATGTTTGGATGCTTCGATAAGAGGGTGCAGGTACCCGTTAAGGAAGCACTTGACTGAATATAAATTACTTAAAATATTAAAGATAATTAATAATAAAATTACTTAAAATTAATGTAGCAAGTTGTATAATACTGTGTTATAATAAAAACCGCTCCGACCTCCTAAAGTTTGAGCGGTTTTTTGTAGAATATGCGGACGTGGCGGAATTGGCAGACGCGCAGGATTTAGGTTCCTGTGCCGCAAGGCGTGAGGGTTCAAGTCCCTTCGTCCGCATTATGCATTTTATACAGTTATCGTACTCTATGGGGTAAGTCATGAATCATAAGAGCACCAATCCGGATCAGCCGTCCTGTGTCCTTTTGTGCGGACGAGTTGATTTTTTTGATTATGATACACTTAAACAGATAGCGCAGTATTATAATGTCATCATTTCAGGCCAGGTGATCGATCAGGAGGTTCTGCTCAAGAAACCTTCAAGGAAGATCCATATCTATAATGAAGATCCCACGCAGGAGAATTTTGCCAGGATAGTGTATTCCTACTCGCCGGATACGGTCTGGTATTTTACCGGTTATATAGACGGAGGGGAGGGGCTTACCAATGAGAACAAGATGCTTGAGGCCCTCTTCGAAGCATGTTCGGTGAATGAGGTATCGAAGCTGGTGGTCATTTCTTCAGTAAATTCTCTCCTTTATAAATCCGCGGACGGCAGGAAAACGGGCTTCTTTAAGGATTATAAAAATGAGAGGGCTTATGATTGCGGAGCCCTTGAGGATCTCATAAGATACAACAGCATAAGAAAGAACGTCAAGACCGTTATCCTGAGGACCTCCCATATAGCCAACAGGGCCAATGAAGCAACATATCTCGGGAACCTGTATAACACAGCCCTCAACACCCGCAAGGTTGATTTTCCCTATAATGAGAATCAGCTTGTTGATTTTATGACCGTAAGGGATCTGTGTGAGCTTCTCATATCCGTGACCGAGGAGACCATGGACACAAGCGGCTCCTATACCGCCTTGAGCGGCTACAGGCATACCTATGGGGAATTCGGCGAGGAGCTTAAGAAAAGCATAGAAGGCCTTGACGTGACATATGATAAACAGGGCCTGCTTGATTATGCCATAAACAGGAAAGAAGAAGAGAGAAGGATAAGGGAGAATTACGGATTTATAGCCGCCGATGATGTTGTAGCCGATCTTAACAGTTCATACGGCAGGTACAGAAAGAAGCAGATAAGGAAAAAGAGCGTTCAGGAGAGGCTTAAGGAGCTTGCGGGCAGGTTCTCGCAAAAGCTTTTAAAGCTTACGGAGCTTATCCTGCTTTTTGCCATAGTCCAATATCTTTTAAGGTATACTACCGATACGGTTTTCTTCAAATACGTGGATCTGAGGCTGTTTTACGTGGTGATCATGGGTGTCGCCCATGGAATGGTACCCGGAGTGCTGGCGGGCCTTTTGGAGTGCGTATCGCTGGCTGTTTCCTATTGGAATACCGGAGTCAGCTCCACCATGCTCTTTTACAACGTGGATTTCTGGCTGCCCTTTGCCATTTATCTCATGACAGGAGCCATAACCGGCTATATGACATCCACCAAGGACCAGAAGCAGGCCTTTGCCGAGGAGGAGGTGGCAACCCTTCAGGAAAAATACATGTTCTTAAACAGTGTCTATATGTCGGTCATAGACAACAAGGAGGAATATAAGAAACAGATCCTCGGCTATCAGGACAGCTTCGGCAAGATATTTGACGCGGTTCAGAAGCTTGACAGCTCCGTGCCTTCGGATATCTTCGTAAACGGTATAAGCACCCTTGAACGCATCCTTGAGAATCACAGTGTTGCCATCTATTCCATGGATGAATACCAGAAATATCTCCGCCTTACGGCCTGCTCCAAGGAGATGGCGGTTAAATTGACCAACTCGGTCAGCATAGAGGATTTCAGGGCAATATATGATACCCTCCTGTCGGGCGAGACCTTCAAGAACACGGAATTCAACGATGAACTGCCCATGTATGCCTATGCGGTAACGGAGGGCGGCAAGATAAGGCTCATGATCACCCTGTTTGATGCGGACACCGAACAGATGAACCTCTATTACATGAACCTTTTCACCATATTATGCAGTCTTATCAGGGTGTCCTTTATGAGGGCCCTTGAATACCAGGAAGCTATAGAGGATGAGAAGTACTATCCCGGGACACAGATCCTTATTCCGGAATTCTTTAAGACCGAGCTTTTGGCCCAACGTAAGATGGCTGAGGCCGGAGTCGCCAGCTGCATCCTTCTTAAGCTTGATGATGACGAAATAGGAGAGGTTGACGAAAAGATGCGCGGCCTTATCAGACACAGCGACCTGCTGGGAAGGGGTGAGGACGGTGGCAATTATCTCCTTCTTACCCAGACCACTGCCGATATCCTTGATATCGTCGGGAAAAGGTTTAAGGGTAAGGGTATTGGCTATACGGTAATGGAGGGAATGTAGACGGTGCGTTTGTTTATCTTCCTTATGGTTCTGCATATTCTGATATGTCTGGCTCTTGCGGTATTCAGGTCCTTCAGGATACTTAAATGCGACCGGGTGAGCATCTTCATCACCTTTCTGGTGCCGGTGGCAGGATTCATCATGCTGGTATTAAAGGCCCTGTCCGATAAGAACAGTGACCGTATGGCGGATGAGATCACGGTGGGGAGACCCACGGCGGATGAAGGAAAAAGGAGCGTTATAATAGAAAACAGTGATAAGGATGTGGTGCCGCTTGGGGAGGCACTTGCGGTAAATGATGCCAAAACAAGAAGAGAGATCATGATGGACATTCTCTACGGCGTCAATAAGAGTATCGTTGTGGAAAATGACGAGCTCAAGGAAAAGGTGGTTCCCATAGAGGAAGCCCTTGTTGTCAATGATACGGCAACGAGGAGAAACCTTATAATCGATGTGCTCTATTCTGGCCCCAATGATTACGTCTCACAGCTTCATGATGCCAAGGAGAATACCGATACCGAGGTTGTCCATTATGCGGCCACGGCTCTTGCAGAGATCCAGAAGGAATTCGACCTTAAATTTCAGGAGCTTGAAGAGAGAAGGGCTAAGGACCCTGACGACGAGGAGACCGAGAATGAATATCAGGGCCTTCTTGAAAGCTATATCCTAAGCGGCCTGCTGAGCGGGGATGCCCTTGACAGCCAGCTTAAACAGTACAGGGAAATACTTAAAAGGAAGCTTAAAAGAAAGAAGGTCAAGGGAAGGTGGACCCTGCTTAACAAGAAGGCGGATGCCGATTTAAGGCTTAAGGACAGCGCGGCCCTTGATGAGGATATTGCCCTTATGACAGAGCGGTGGCCCGAGCATGAAAACGTCTATCTCTATAAGCTTAAAAGCGCAATGCTCAAAAGGGACAGGGACCTTGTAAGGGGAATAATAAACGAGATAAAGGAAAAGAATATATATTTATCGGCGGAGTTAAGAAGTCAGGTGCAGTATCTTGAGCCTGCTCCTGCCGGCAGCAAAAATAAAGCATGAACAAAAAAACCGTAAAAGAAAAAATAAACGGATCGGGTCATATAAACCTGTCGGGGCTATATATACTGGGGGCGATATACTGCCTTCTTATGGTGGTGCTTATAGCCGTACAGGCCAACGTCCGTTACACGATAAGGGATGACAGGCTGGAGCTTAAGCCGCGTGAGGAGCTTAAGGCCCTTAAGGAAAGGGCTGAGGATGCTCCCGGGGAAGAGCCCGCAACCCTGCTCATAACCGAGGAAATGGACCCTTCAAGCATTAAGGCGCGTAATATATTTGTCCCCGTTCTGTCCCAGATGAAGGAGCCCTTCAAAGAATGCAATGTAACCGAACTTAAGCCTTCGGATATAGATAAATATGATAAGATAGTCCTTGCCATAACCCATTATCCCGACCTTGCGGATACGATAGCGGATATAAAGAACTGGGTCAGGGACGGCGGCAACCTTATGATAGCATATCCCCCGGAGGTTTCGGGAAGCTTCCAGTCCATGTATGAAATACTGGGGATAAAGGACAGCGGCGATACCACCTTCGTTGAGGGACTGCACTTTAAGGATGACTTCATGATAGGGGGAAGCTCAAGGGATTATCCCATAATAGACGCATACGATTGCGCTCTTGGCCTCTCCCTTGCGGATGACTGCGAGGTATACATGGAGTCAACGGATAAATACCCCGTCCCCCTTATCTTCAGAAGAAAGGTGGGAGAAGGCAGTGTTGTAGTTGACAACTTCGGTATACTTGAGAAGGCCTACAGGGGTATACACTCAAGTGCCTACAGCCTGTTAGGCGATTACTGCATATATCCGGTAATAAACGGCGGCGCATTTTACATTGATGATTTCCCCTCTCCCGTTCCCGGCGGCAATGCCACCTATGTGACCAGGGATTACAATATGTCCGTAAGCGACTTCTATTCCCAGGTATGGTGGAATGATATAAGTGAGCTGGCGGACAGGCACGGAATATATTATACGGGACTTATAATAGAGGATTACAACAATCAGGTTAGCGGTGAATTTGCCAGAAACCGTGAGGTGGGCAGGTTCCAGTATTTCGGCAACATGCTCCTTAGGATGGGCGGTGAGATAGGCATACACGGCTACAATCACATGCCCCTTGTGCTTGAGAATTTCGATTATAAGGATCAGTACGATTCATACATCCAGTGGCCCTCAACGGATGACATGAGGGCATCCCTTGATGAGGTCTTCGATTTCGGAAATACACTTTTCAGGGACGAGACCCTTCAGGTTTATGTTCCGCCCTCCAATGTTTTATCCGAGGAGGGAAGGAGGCTTCTTGCGGATACTCCCATCACATCCGTAGCGGCGGTCTACCTCTCTACCGATATGGCCTTTGAGCAGGAATTCGGGATATCAAAAGAGGACGGAATAATAAATGTACCCAGGATCACCTCGGGATGTGTCATTGATGAGTATATGGAGCTTGCGGCGATGTCGGAGCTTAACCTGCATATGGTAAATACCCATTTCCTCCATCCTGACGACGTGCTTGATGAGGACAGGGGAGCGAGCCTTGGATGGAGAAGGCTGTACGGTAACCTTACGGGCTACTTTGACTGGATATACGAAATATGTCCCGATATCAGGAATATGACCGGGACCGAGCTTGCCGGCGCCGTATGGCGTTATGACCTTATCGGGGTCAGCAGGGACATGTCGGATAGGTATCTTAACCTTAAGCTTAAGGACTTCAATGATGAATGCTATATGCTTCTTCGGATGAATGACGACAGGAAGGTATTAAGGGTCAGGGGCGGTTCCCAAAAGGAGATACTTGACGGGCTCTGGCTCATCAAATGTGATGATGCGGACGTGGAAGTCGAACTGTATGAATGAGGAAATATGAGGATCTGTGTTATTCTGGAGGGCTGTTACCCCTATGTTACGGGAGGGGTTTCAACCTGGATACATCAATATATGAAGGCGATGCCGCAGCATGAATTCGTCATCTGGGCCATCGGGGCGGATTCCTCCCAGAGGGGGAAGTTTAAATACGAGCTGCCGGAGAATGTTACGGAAATCCATGAGCTCTTCTTAAACGATGCCCTAAAGAAGCGGGGACATATTAAAAAATACAGGTTCAGTGCTGAGGAGATAGCAACTCTTCACGAGCTTATCGACTGTAAATCCCCCGACTGGGAGATGCTCTTTTCAATGTATGCCGATAACAGGATAGATCCCCTCTCCTTCCTTATGAGCAGGGATTTTCTTGATATACTTACGGATATATGCGAGCAGGAGTATACCTATACCGCATTTTCCGACTTTTTCCACACCATACGGTCAATGTTCCTGCCGGTACTCTACATACTTCATACCGAGGTTCCCAAGGCCGATATGTATCATTCGATAGCAACGGGCTACAGCGGTATACTGGCCCGGCTTGGAAGCTATAAATACAAGGTTCCATATATGATAACCGAGCATGGCATATATACCAGGGAGCGGGAGGAGGAGATCATAAGGGCCAAGTGGGTCCTGCCTGCCTTCAAGCGCTTCTGGGTCAGGTTTTTCTATATGCTTTCCGAGGGCGCCTACGAGAAGGCGACCATGATCACGAGTCTTTACGCGGGAGCCCGCAAGATCCAGACGGATATGGGGTGCGATCCGGATAAATGCGTATATATAGGCAACGGTATCCATTATGAGCGCTTCTGCGATATAGGTCCCAAGAAGGCCAACGGTTATATCGATATCGGCGCGGTCTTAAGGATAGCGCCCATCAAGGATGTCAAGACCATGATATACGCCTTCGCCGGGGCCAAGAAGAGGGTGCGTAACGCTAGGCTCTTTATCGCGGGTCCCGAGGATGATAAGGATTATGCGAAGGAGTGCTATGATCTTGTAAGGCGCCTTGGGGTACAGGATATTAACTTTATGGGCTCTATCAATGTTGTGGAGCATATGGGTGACTTTGACTTTACGGTCTTATCCTCAATATCCGAGGGAATGCCCTTATCGGTCCTTGAATCATTTGCCGCCGGAAGGCCCTGCATAACCACCGATGTGGGTAACTGCAAGGAGCTGCTCTTTAAGGTGGCGGATGATGATGATCTGGGAAGCGCGGGTATATGCGTTCCGCCCATGGATGTGGAGCAGCTGACCAATGCCATGGTGAACATGTGCAACAGACCGAAGAAGCGGTACGAGATGGGAATAGCCGCAAGGAACCGGGTGGCTAAATATTTCATGCACGGTGACATGATCCGAAGGTATCAGGAAGTATATGATGAGGTTTTCGCAAGATGGCAGGGATAGGCTTCAGCCTTAAAAAGCTTTTTAAGAAAAAGGGAATACTGAACCTGTGCAAGGCCTACGGGTATTCGGGCATAGTCACCATAGGGCCCATGATACTGGGGGTCTGCCTGCTTGTGGGCATGGCCTTTGTTGCGAGGATGGGCGGGATGAGCGACCATGAAAGGGAGCTTCTTAACTGTATGCTCACCTACAGTCTTCTTATTGCCCTTTTTGTCACCAACTGGTTCAACATGATAGTGACAAGATATGTGTCCGATATGATATTTGAAGAGAAGGAGAGGCATGTTATGCCGTCCTTCCACGGAGCGGTGGCGATAGAGGCTGTCATATGTCTTGCCGGTTACGGCATCTTTCTTTTTTTGAGTAAGACCACCCTTATCCGGGGTGTGTTATGCCTGTGGCTTGCCATGATCCTTATAGTCGTATGGACGGAAATGATATATATGACGGCGCTTAAGGACTTCCAGGCCATAGTCCTTTCCTTTGCCCTCTCCCTTATGGCAGGCTTTCTGGTGGCTCTCATACTGGTGGTGGCAGGGCTTATAAGCCTTGAGACCTGCGTTTTGTGTGTCATACTGGGCTATACCATACTGGCGGTAAGACAGTATAAGCTCATGCTTGATTACTTCCCCGAGAGTGAAGGGAGTATCTATTCCTTTCTTCTGTGGTTTGACAAATACCCATCCCTTGCCCTTTCCGGAGGACTTATGGGTATCGGGCTTTTCTCCCATATCGTGATCATGTATTTCGGACCCTTAAGGGTTCAGGTTGAAGGGCTTTTTTACGGGGCTCCCGAATATGATGTTCCCGCCCTCATAGCCTTTACATCCCTGCTTATAACCACCGTAAGCTTTGTGGTTTCGGTGGAGGTTAATTTCTATCCCAAGTATTCCAATTATTACGGCCTCTTCGGGGACAGGGGAGCCATAGGTGACATTAAGCTTGCCGGTAAGGAAATGCTTGACATGTTAAGGAGGGAGCTTGTATATCTTGCCTGCAAGCAGATATTCACCACCATTCTTTACGTTGTGGTGGGGCCGACCGTTATCAATTATCTTATTCCTGGAATATCATCGCTGTCGATGGCCATATTCAGGTTTTTGTGTGTCGGTTACGGATCATATGCCATAGCCAACTCCCTCATGCTCATTGCCCTTTATTTCGAGGATTACACCGGAGCCCTTATGGGAAGCGGCGCCTTCGCTCTCCTTAGTACGGTATCGACGCTCTGGCAGATACTTAAGGGGGAGAGTAAATATTTCGGAGTCGGATTCTTCGCGGGTACCATTGCCTTCTTTTTCATAGCCCTTATAAGGCTTAACTGGTATACCGGCAGGCTTCCTTACTTTCTCCTTTCAAGACAGAGCCTTGTGCCGGACACGCAGAAGGGATTGTTTGTTACGCTTAGGCGTTTTGTTTTAAAGCATGCCCTGTTAAAGCGCCTGCTTGCCCTTTTGCTAATAGCTGCCCTCGGTCTGTCGGGCCTTGAGGGCTGTAGGGCCCATGATGCGGGAAGCCTTAATGACAGTAACGACATGGGACAGGCTAAGGCAGACGAGGTCAGGGCTCCTGACAAGCCCACTGTCATTAAAGCAAAGAAGGCGGATAAGGGCGAGGTTAACATTTCGGAGAACGATGAACTGTACGATACATGGGATGATAATAAGGTGACAACCATGTATCTGACGGTAAGCCCGGGCAATAAGGCTGACGGCTCCGATCATACTTGGAAGGAAATAAACACCTATTCGGATGATGACTATAAGAAAATGGGAGTTGACCGCTACAAGGCCGAGGGACTCCTTAAGATAGATGAGACGGGGGAGGGGCTTAAGCCGGGTGACTATGGCTATGATGAGGTGACCCCGAACGTTTCCGTGCAGATAAGGGGCCAGACATCAACAAGGGCCGACCAGAAGAATTACAAGATAAGGATCAAGGATGGCAAGGAGAGGTTCCACGGGATGAGAACCCTGAATCTTAACAAGCACAGGACCGAGCCCTACCGGTTCTTAAATAAGCTCTGCTACGACCTCCTTGAACCCATTCCCCAGCTTGTGGGAGGCAGAACAAGGTTTGTCCACCTCTATGTTAAGGATGATACGGCATCGGGAGATGAAGAGGAGGAAAGGGAAGAATGGGAGGCAGTGCCCGAGGTTGTCGACGGCTATGTCGATTACGGACTCTTTACCATGGTGGAGCAGGTGAACAGGACCTATCTTAAGAGTCACGGACTCGATGAGAACGGTCATCTATACAAGGTATCCTTTTTCGAATGGAATAAATATGAAGAGGTCATGAGGCCCCTTGACGATCCAGAGTTCTCAAGGGGAGCCTTTGAGGATTATCTTGAGATAAAGGGTAATGAGGATCCGTCTAAGCTCCAGAACGTGATAAATGAGCTCCATAATTATACCATTCCCATAGAAACGATAGTGGAAGAGCATTTTGATGCCGAGAACATCTGCTACTTCATGGCCTTTAACATTCTGGTGGGCAATTATGATGTGGGGGCCCGTAATATGTATCTCTACAGCCCTCTTAACTCGCAGAGATTCTATATGATATGCTGGGACATGGATGTTTCCTTTAAGAACGGCTTCAACAGGTGGGAGAATTACAGTGACGGACTCTCCTGGGAAAGGGGCATGACCCAGTTCCTTGTGGTCACCCTTATTAACAGGATGATGAAGGAGGAAAGGTACAGGGGTATGCTTGAGGAGGCTGTGGATGATCTGTACAAAAATTATGTCACGCCCGAAATCGTGAATGAGAAGGTAAGGTCCTACAGGGACATGATGGAGCAGTATCTTTACAGGGCGCCGGATGTGAACCATCTGCAGCTTGAGGATATGGAGCTTTATGATAAGATGACGGATGATCTGGGAGCGGAGATAGATGAGAATTATAAGTATTTCCTTGAGAGCATGAGAAATCCCTGGCCCTTTTATGTGGATCTTCCCAGGGTTCACAAGGAAACGGACAAGCTTATCTTAAGCTGGGGCATATCCTATGACATAAACGAGGAGGATGTGACCTATGATTATATACTTGCAAGGGATTACGACTTTACCGATGTGGTAAGCCGGGGCGAGGACCTGCTTACTCCGCTTGCTTCCGTTGATGTGCCGGACCCTGGTATCTATTATCTTAAGGTCAGGGCCACGAACGCCTCGGGATATACGACGGACTGTTTCGACTATTTCTCGATCGACGATTACGGGAAGAAGTACGGCTGCTACGGTTTTAAGCTTAACACAGATATGTCGGTGGATATTTATTATGAGGAGTAACCATGTTTAAAAAGAAAACCATATATTTCAAAGCAGTGGCAGCCCTTTTATGCCTTAGCATGCTGACCGGGTGCTATGTGACATCCGGGGAGCCGGCGAAGGATTCCTACAGGAAGGCTGATAAGAAGGATTCCTTAGTGGTTAAGGACAAGGAATCCCTGTATTCCTTCATGCCCCTTACACAGGTTCTGTATCTTACGGTCGGCAGGGGAATGGCAGAGGGTGACCACACCTGGCAGGAGATCAATTCCCATGACCTGTCATGGTACGAGTCGAATGATACCGATATATACGAATGCAAGGCCCTGGTCCAGTTCGGGTCGGAAGAGGGGCCCACGTCCGGAAGCTTCGGATTTGACATGATGTCCAACAATGCAACTGTAAGGCTGTCCGGGAAGCGGGCCTCGGAAAGGCAGCAGAAGAATTACAGGATAAAAATAGACCAGGGAAGCGGTAACGTATACGGTATGAAGAACTTCATACTGAACAAGAGCTTCTCCGATCCATTCAGGTTTACCAATAAGCTCTCTTTTGACCTTATAGCGGGTACTGACGGATTCATGTCTGTAAGAACGGGCTTTGTCCATCTTTACGTGAGGGATGAGAGTGAAGGCAGTGATGCTCTTTTTGTTGACTATGGTTTATATACCATGACCGAGACCATAAACAACCGGTATCTGACAAACAGAAGCCTTGACAGCTCGGGTGAGCTTTACGGGGCTGAGGAGTTTGATTTTGACAGGCATCCGGATGTTATCATGCAGCCTACGGACCCCTCCTATGACAGGGAGAAGTTCGAGAAGCTGCTTAAGGCCAAGGGGAGCGATGATTACACCAAGCTTATAAACATGCTCGATGCCCTTGCCGACGATTCCCTGTCAATAGAGGAGGTCGTCGAAAGATACTTCGACAAGGACAGCCTGTACAATTATATGGCCTTTAATATCCTTCTTGACAACAAGGATACGGATACGGAGAACTTCTACCTGTATTCGCCCACGGGAACCGAGAAGTTCTATGTGATCCCCTGGGATATGGACGGGGCCCTGCGCAGCGATTACGAGCATCTTAGGGATCCCTCCTATTTGGACGGATGGGAGAGGGGGATATACCTCTATACCGATTCGAAGCTCTTTGGAAGGATCATACGGTCGAAATCCTGTTTAAACGAGCTGAGCGAGCGGATAAGCTTACTCCATGAAACCTGTCTGTCCGGTGAAAATGTCGTGAGAAAGGCCAGAGATCTTGCGCTGACTATCAAGCCTTATTTATACACCCTGCCCGACATGACCTTCGCAAGGGTTTCTAAGAGTGATCACGATGCTCTGGTTGAGATGCTTAAGACCCAGATGGACAGGAATTTCTACGCCTATTATGACACCATGGATACGCCCTGGCCCTTCCATATACGGGAGCCTGAGAGAGAGGGCACAGGTGTGAAGCTTTCATGGGATGAGTCCTTCCTTCCCGAAAGGGATGTTACCTACGATATGGACCTGTCCGATTCATGGGATTTTACACATACCATTATTTCGGAAAAGGGACTAAAGACGACCCGTTATGATGCAGGGGATTTAAAGCCCGGTCAGTATTTCTTAAGGGTGAGGGCCGTGTCCCCCGATGGGGTGGCCCAGGAGGCCTACGAGTTCTACAACACGGAGCTTAAAACAAGGGTGCACGGTGTAATGTGCTTCTATGTTTTTGAGGACGGCACTGTTAAGCAGTCTGTTTATGAGGAGTAACCATTATGCGAAGCATAATTCAGGATGGTTACGACGACAGGCCGCCGACGAAGGAGGGGGCAATACATTGTTATTAGGAGTAACCATTATGCCGGAAAATAAGAAAGTATTCAGAAATGAACTTAAGTATGTGATCTCTGATCCGGAGGCGGATATGTTAAAAAGCCGGCTTTCGTATTTCATGAATACCGACCCCCATGCGGGAGGAAACGGATACATGATCCGCAGCCTGTATTTTGATGATATGCATAATTCCGCCTATGAGCAGAAGATAATGGGAGTGTATGCCAGAAAGAAGTGGCGGATAAGGATATACGATCTTGACGATGCAAGGATCGCCCTTGAAAGAAAGCTGAAAAGGGGTAATTATATATACAAGGAAGCTGCCATTATCACAAGGAATGAATATGACATGATAATGGAGGGCCGGTACGACTTTCTCCTTAAGAAGGAGGAAAACCTGTGTAAGGAATTCTATACAGAGCTTAACTGCAATATATTAAGGCCCAGGGTCATTGTTGATTACGACCGGTATCCCTTCATAGCTGAGGAGGGGAATGTAAGGATAACATTTGATTCTTATATTGCGGCAGCCGTTGGGGGATACGATATATTTGACAGGACCCTTTCATCGCTTCCAGCAATCTCAGAGGGGACACAGGTTATGGAGGTTAAGTACACGCAGTATCTGCCGGATAAGGTCAGGGACTGCATAAGGCCCGGCAGCAGGGAATATGTTGCCTTTTCAAAATATGTGGCATGCTTTGAAGCAGCCGGTTATCTGACAGGACAGAATGGAGGAACCTTTTTATGAACACAAATGATTATTTTAAGAAATCGGTGCTGGAATCCTTCAGCGCGGGAAACGGTATTACTGCGGACTTTATCATTAAGGCCCTTATTGCGATGGCGGTGGCTATCGTCTTCGGCTTTCTTATCTACCTTATCTACAGGAGGTTCTACTCGGGAGTGGTCTATTCCTCATCCTTTGCCATAACCCTTGTGGGTATGACCGTGCTGACCTGCGCCCTGACCCTTGCGATAAGCTCCAACATAGTGATATCCCTCGGCATGGTAGGTGCCCTGTCCATCGTGCGATACAGGACCGCCATAAAGGATCCCATGGATCTTTTGTATATCTTCTGGTCCATATCCATAGGGATAATAGTTGCCGCCTCCATATACCTGCTTGCCGTCCTTACAATGGTGGTCATGACCCTTATTGTCTATATATACGACAGGCGGAAGAAGAAGGGGGCTGTCTATATGATGATCGTGCATTTCACGGGGGAAGATACCGAGGCGGAAATATTAAGAAGCCTTGGCAACCGTAAATACGAGATAAGGCAGAAGAGCTTAAGAAAAGGGCGGACGGAGATGACCCTTCAGCTGGCGGCGAGGCAGGACAATTCAGCCTTTGTTTCAAGGATCGATGCCCTGGAAGGTGTTGAGGATGTTAACCTGATACAGTACAATGGGGAGTACAATGGATAAGAAAAGAAGCATACTGATCCAGTATATTCTTCTGATTGTGATGGCTGTGGCGATAGGGACTCTTATAGGATATATAAAAACAAGATCGGACATGAATCTGGAGCTTGAATTCGCTCCCGATCTGACCCTTGCCGACAATCCCCTTATGGGCTATGCTCCCGATGCCAGGAATGTCAAGCTGTGCGAGGAGAGTGCTCTTGTTTATATACCCTTAACCTGGGCCCAGTGGGAGCCAAGGGAGGGAGTATACGATATCGCAGCCCTGGAGAAGAGGTGCCATATAGTAAAATACAAGAATGCCCACAAGCATGCGGTGTTGCGGTTCATGTGCGATGTACCGGGGAATGAAGATCATGTCATGGATATACCGGGCTGGCTCTATGACAAGGCGGGCAGTGGCACCCATTACGATACGGAGCTTGGCAAGGGCTACAGCCCCGACTACTCGGACAGCGTATTTATGGAGAGTCACCAAAGAGCGCTTAAGGCCCTGGCCGATTACTGCAACAGGGACCATTTTGTTGCCTTTGTCGAACTGGGAAGCCTGGGACACTGGGGTGAATGGCACGCAACGGATAATGACGGCATATCCCTTATGCCATCCCCGCAGGTATGCGAAACCTACGCCGGATGGTATTCCGATGAATTTATCAATTCAAGGCTTCTTATGAGGCGTAATTATGAAGTGGCCGTAAAGGGAAACATGGGCTTCTATAATGATATGGTGGGTTCGAAGCCTGATACAGAAGAGTGGCTTACGTGGATGGAAAAGGGCGGTGAGCAGGAAACGGGAGACGGGATCCTGAAGCTTGCGCCGGCCGGGGACCTTATGAAGTCAAGACCCGTAGGGGGTGAGCTCACATCCGATAAACCCATGGAATACCTGCTTACGGAGGGTATGAGCGAAACCCTTGAAGAGGTAACGGACTCGAACATGACCTTTATCGGGCCCAAGGTTCCCGATTTTTCCAAGGAGGAGTTCGCCCTGCCTGCAATGTCTGTCATCCGAAGGACCGGCTACAGGATATATGTATCGAGCCTTAAAACGGAATACGATTACTCCACCAACGATATCGTGCTTGACCTTACTTTCGGAAATGCCGGTAATGCGGGCTTCTTTTTTGACTGGCCTGTAAACGTTCACGTATATGACGGAACGAAAAAGGAGGTGTTCTGGAAGGGGCTCGATATCGATCTTAAGGAGCTTAAAACTGACGGAGAGCTTAAAACCTCAGTAAGGATCCCGGCAAGTGAAGAGCTTAGGGAGGAATTCTATATCGGTGTGGCGATCACCGATTACACGGGTGAGGAAAATGTTAAGCTGGCCATTGACTTTGGCGGCGAGGATGAGTATATAGATGATGTGCAGATATTGTGTCATTATGTCGGAAAAAATAGCTGAGTTGTTATTTGGAGTTCGATATTGTATATTTTTTTCATAACCATTCGAAACGGAGCTTGACGCAGGTAAAGACTATACGGTAAGTGTTTCGGCCGCAAAGAAGGATAAGCTCGGGACCATTACGATAAAGGCCCTCAAGGGCGGAATATGCACCGGAAGCAAAACAATAAAGTATTTATAATACGAAGAAATAGAGAAGAGCATGAGGATATTAATAACAAACGACGACGGAATTGATTCTCCGGGAATAGCAAGACTTGCAGGGGCAGCTAAGGATTTCGGGGAAGTGTGGGTGGTGGCTCCGATGCATCAGAGGAGTGCCGCCTCCCACTGCATTACCTTAAGGGAGCCGGTAGATGTGTACCCGCATGACTTTCCGGTCCCGGGAGTTAAGGCCTACGCCTGCTCGGGTATGCCGGCTGACTGCGTGAGGGTGGGAGGGCTCAGTGTGATGCCGCATAAGCCCGACGTAGTCCTGTCCGGTATAAATGACGGCTACAATATGGCGATGGACCTTCAATATTCGGCAACCGTGGGTGCGGCCTTCGAGGGGGCCTTCCAGGGCTGGCATGCCATAGCCCTGTCCGAGAGGTACGGAGGACCGAGAGAGGTGGCGGACGCTTACATTAAGGAAGTGCTGAAGGAGTGCCTTGATATGAAGACTGCTTACGCTCAGGTGATAAATGTCAACTTCCCGGGATGCAGCCTTGCGGATTTCAGGGGGATCAAAAGGGACTGCAAGACATCGACAAGCGCGATCTTTAAGGACCATTATAATGTCATAGAGGAGCTTGATGGCGGGGGAATAAGGTACATGATCGAGGGGGTGCATAACGAGGAATGCGAGGATGGTACCGATTTTAAGGCCCTTTTGGAGAATTATATATCCATAGGTGTAATAAATAATGT
>DPZM01000286.1:0-2078 GCA_003535955.1 Lachnospiraceae bacterium
CTCTTACCTTTCCGGTCTTTTCTTGCCTTCCCCCTCTGGGGGAAGGTGGCCGCGTCAGCGGTCGGATGAGGGCTCCCTGCCTTCCTTCCGGTTGTACTTACTCATAGCTCCGTCAACATCCCCGGAAAGGATCATCTCAACAGCCCCCACGGCCTTTATCATCCCATCCTGCATATCTTCCTTCTCATCAGCTGAAAAGTGTGACAGAACATAATCGGCGAGATCATAACCCTTAGGCTTCTCCCCGACTCCGACACGTACCCTTGTAAATTCCTGTGTTCCAAGGCAGTTTATGATGCTCTTCATCCCGTTATGGCCACCGGCGCTTCCGTTCTTACGGATCCTTATATTCCCCGGAGCAAGATAGATATCATCATATATTACGATCAGCTCTGCTTCAGGATCCGTCTTAAAGTAAGCGACAACCTCCCTTAACGATTCTCCGCTTAAGTTCATATAGGTCTGAGGCTTAACCAGGATGACCTTCTCACTCCCGATCATCCCCTTACCGATAAGGGCCTTGAACTTGACCGTATCAATGCTTATGTTGTTTTTATCCGCCAGGATATCAATCGTATCAAATCCGGCATTATGTCTTGTATGGGCATACTCCCTGCTGGGATTGCCCAGCCCTGCTATAACATACATACTTATACCTCTGTGCCACGGGGACGGTTCTTTTGGCACGCCTGTGTGCCATGGGGACGGTTCTTTTGGCACGCATGTAAACAATATGTCCCAATACTTTTTCGTTGATTCAGATGTGCCAAAAGAACCGTCCCCGTGGCACAAAAAGGAGACAGAGAACCGTCCCCTGTCTCCAAGTCTAACATTTTTTTTGATTAATTTCTACTCAGCCTTCTCGTATGCTTCAAGTATTGCCTGCTGAATCTGATCACGTGCAGGTGATGTGATCGGATGTGCAATGTCCCTGTAGTCACCCTCGGATGTCTTGCGCGACGGCATTGCAATGAAAAGCCCCCGGTCGCCCTGGATAACCTTGATGTCATGCACAACAAATGCATCATCGATGGTTATGGACGCCACTCCGCGAAGCTTGCCTTCCGGCTGCTCGATCTTGCGTATCCTTACGTCTGTAATGTCCATGATGCTATTCTCTCTCCTTCCGTCAACTTTTTCCCCCTGCAAAATGTGAATTATTCTTTTCGGTCTGAAGCCTTAGTATCAGAACACATATCTCTCGTTCTTCTCTAAAACTATCTTGACTTCACCCTCTCCCTTATAGTAGGAGTTGGCTCTGATGGTATCCCTGCTCTCCACGATGCAGTTCTCAATGTATGTATTATCCCCAATATAAACATCATTAAGAATGATCGAGTTCTTTATAACGCAGTTGTTGCCAACGAAGACCTTCTTGAATATTACCGAATCCTCAACCGTGCCGTTTATGATGGAGCCCGATGCGATAAGCGAATTCTTAACTGAGGTGCTCACATTGTATTTAGCCGGCGGCAGGTCGTCGATCTTAGAGTATACATCCGGATAGGTTCTGAAGAAGTACTCCCTGACTTCGGGCTTTAAGAAGTCCATGTTGGTCCTGTAGTAATCCTCAACCGAAGCTATGTTGCTCCAGTAGGTATCCATCTTGTATCCGTAAATCCTCTTGATATTCTTGTATCTTATAAGGATATCCCTTACAAAATCATACCTGTCCTCTTCGGCGCACTTCTCGATAAGCTCTATGAGCTGGCGGCGCCTGATGACGTATATACCGCAGGATATGGTATTTGATTTGGCCACAACGGGCTTCTCCTCGAACTCCTCAACCCTGTTGTCCTTATCAAGCCTCATGATACCGTATCTCTCGGAATCATCCGTGCAGTCAACATTCTTGCATACGACCGTGATGTCGGCCTTCTTCTCGATATGGTATTCAAGCACCTTGTTGTAATCCATCTTGTAGATACCGTCACCTGATGCGATAACTACATAGGGCTCGTGACTGTTCTTAAGGAAGCTTAAGTTCTGATAAATGGCATCCGCCGTACCGCGGAACCAGAAGTTATTCTCAACCGTAACCGTAGGTGTAAATACGAAGAGTCCGCCCTGCTTACGTC
>DPZM01000286.1:2134-6193 GCA_003535955.1 Lachnospiraceae bacterium
TACGTCCGAAGTCCCACCACTTGGAAGAACTTAAGTGCTCGTTAAGGCTCCTTGCGTTATACTGGGTCAGCACTCCGACCTTGGCAATATGCGAATTGCTCATGTTACTCAAGGCAAAATCAATCGCCCTGTAGCTTCCCGCAACGGGCATTGCCGCGATCGCCCTTTTCTGTGACAGTTCCCTCATACGGAAGCTGTTTCCACCTGCCAAAATAAGTCCTATCGCTCTCAAATCAATCACCCGCCTTTACAAAAGTCTTGCCAGAGTCAAGTTTACCGTTTTCATAGTCCGAAGCTTCTGTAATTCCGGAAACCATGCTGTTCTTGCCTATCGTGATATTGTCGGGAATCTCCGACCATTCACCGATCGTTACGATCCCGTGTGAATAAATGGATGGATCCGTCTCATTCTCGACTTCCTCACCGGCTCCGAGAACCACCTTATCTCCCAGCTTCGCATTCTCGGCGATGATCGCCTTATCAAGCGTGCATCCGTCACCGATCACGGCTTCGTTCATGATAATGGAATCCCTTACCACGGTATCCTTGCCTATCGTGACTCCGCATCCGATGACCGAATTATAAACCTTGCCATAGATCGTGCTTCCTTCGCCTATGATGGACTTCTCGATAACACTCTCCTTGCTTATGTACTGAGGCGGAAGTGTATCCGACTTCGTGTATATCTTCCAGTATTCTTCGTAAAGGTTGAACTCCGGAATGATATCGATGAGTTCCATATTGGCCTCCCAATATGAATTAAGTGTTCCGACATCCTTCCAGTAACCGTTGAATTCATATGCGTACTCGGGCATGCCCTTCTTATGGCAGTAAGGAATGATATGCTTGCCAAAGTCAAGAGCCGGCTGGTCAGCCATAGCAATAAGGGCGTCCTTAAGAGTCTTCCAGTTGAAGATGTAGATACCCATGGATGCCAGGTTGCTCCTCGGGTTCTCGGGCTTCTCCTCGAAGTCGACTATTTTCTTGTCATCATCGGTTATTACGATACCAAACCTCTTGGCTTCCTCGATCGGTACGGGCATTACCGCGATCGTAACCTCGGCCTTGTTGGCCTTGTGGAAGTCAAGCATTACTTCATAGTCCATCTTGTAGATGTGGTCACCGGAAAGTATAAGGATATAATCCGGGTTGAACATCTCCATATATGCCAGGTTCTGGTAAATAGCGTTAGCCGTTCCCGTATACCACTCGGTATTGCCCACCTGTTCATAAGGAGGAAGAACGGTAACACCGCCGGAATTCCTGTCAAGATCCCACGGAATACCGATACCGATATGGGTATTAAGCCTCAGCGGCTGGTACTGGGTAAGTACACCCACGGTGTCTATACCTGAATTAATGCAGTTACTTAGTGGAAAATCGATGATCCTGTACTTACCACCAAAAGACACGGCCGGCTTGGCCACCTTGGATGTGAGGATTCCCAGTCTGCTTCCCTGCCCGCCGGCAAGCAACATGGCAATCATTTCTTTCTTAATCACGCTATCACCTCTTGTCTAGTTATTTTTAATTCATCTGCCACTAAGGCATCACAAGGAAACCTCCCAAAAGGATTCTCCTTATGATCTCCCCTGTTACATTAAGGGGTATATGTTATATGAAATTATACCATATAATTAGTGAATAGTGAATAAAAAAACGGCAAAATCAAACAAAATTTGCACATTTTTGGCATCAAGAGGATAATTAAAACACAAAACAACATATTGTGCGATAACTTCCCCGTGGCTGATCGTGCCACGGGGACGGTTCTTTTGGTCTCATTCAGGATATGATCGAAACACCATCATCCATATGCAGCACATATTCTATGTGCCCTACAGGCTTCTTTACAGATACCTTTACGGAATCACCCTCTCTTGTGGCAATGATGGTATTTACCCTCTCACCCTTAACATTCACGATATCAGCCGTCGCTGTATGTCCCTCAGCCAGTTCGTAGATATGTACGGTGATATTGTCCGTATAGTCATAATCAGGACGGTCATCCGTATTGCCACGGACAAGGATCGTATCCGGAGCCACATATAATGGAAGAGAGAAATAGTCATAGGTATCCTTGTAATACCTTCCGCCTTCACGCTTCTCATCTGTAAGGAGATGGGTCCAGAGCTGCCCCTCATCCACCGCTTCGCGGTCCCCCTTCCCCCTGGGGGGAAGGCAAGAAGGAAGGCCGGATGTTGCCTCACCCTTACCGTTAAGCACAGGAGCGGGAAGATAGTATGTTGCTTCGCCCTTATCGTTAAACACAGGCGCGACAAGGAGTGACTTTCCAAGCATATACTGCATGTCAAGATAAGCGCATGCAGGATCATCCGGGTATTCAAATACCATGGGACGCATTACCGGCACACCTGTTTCATGGGCATAAACAGCCTGAGAATATACGTAGGGCATAAGCGTACATTTAAGCTTCGTGAAGAACCTTACGACATCATTGCTCTCCTCATCAAACAGCCAGGGAACCCTGTAGCTGGTGGAACCGTGCAGCCTTGAATGTGTTGACATGAGTCCGAATGCTACCCACCTCTTATACAGGTCGGGCGCCGCCGTATATTCGAATCCCGAGATGTCATGGCTCCAGAAGGAGAAGCCTGACATGGCAAATGACAGTCCTCCACGCAGGGTCTCAGCCATCGACGGATATGAAGCGCTGCAGTCACCGCCCCAGTGAACCGGGAACTGCTGGCATCCTGCCGTTGCTGACCTTGCAAAGAGCACAGCCTCATTCTCACCCTTTACTTCCTTAAGAAGATTGAATACTGCCCGGTTATATAGAAATGTATAATAATTATGCATCGAAGCAGGATCCGCGCCGTTATGATACTTAACATCCACGGGGATCCTCTCACCGAAGTCGGTCTTGAAGCAGTCAACACCCATATCAAGTATGCTTCTTAACTTATCCGTATACCACCGGACGGCTTCCGGATTGGTAAAGTCAACCACTGCCATTCCGCACTGCCATGCATCAACCTGCTTAACCCCCTTACCGTCAGCCCTTAATAGGAAGTAACCCTTCTTAACGCCTTCCCTGAAGAAGTCATTACCCTGTGCAACGTAAGGGTTGATCCAACAGCATATCTTAAGGCCGCGGTCATGATAACGCTTAAGCATCCCCCTTACATCAGGGAATACTCTTTCGTCCCAGTCAAGGTCGCACCAGTGGAATTCCTTCATCCAGAAGCAGTCAAAGTGGAATACCGACAAAGGTATGTCCCGGTCGGCCATACCCTGTATAAAGGAACTCGTAGTCTCCTCGTTGTAATTCGTGGTAAATGATGTGGACAGCCACAGACCGAATGACCATGCGGGCGGAAGTGCGGGCTTGCCTGTAAGATCTGTGTATTCCATGATTATATCAGCAGGTGAAGGACCGTAGATAAAGTAGTATCTAAGCTCCTCTCCCGGAACCGAAAAGCCTACGAATTCAACCTTCTCACTGCCGACTTCATACGACACGTTGTCTGTATGATCCACGAATATTCCGTACCCTTTATTGGTCATATAGAAGGGTATGGATTTATACGCTATCTGGGATGCGGTTCCACCGTCTTCATTCCAGGTCTCAACTGCCTGTCCGTTCTTTACAAAAGGAGTAAAGCGTTCGCCGAAACCATACACACACTCACCCGGCTGCAATGACAGCTCGGTGTGCATGTAATTGTCTCCCTGCTCTTTCATATATTCATCACCCGGAAGCATGGAAGCTCGCTCCCGGTCCATAAGTATGTATGATAAGTTCCTGAAACCGCATCCTGTTATAACTTCTCCATTTGAAACAAATCTATAGGAGAAATCCTTCCTGTCTACAACAACCGAGATATCACCCGTCGTAAGAACAGCCTCATCGTCATTTATCGATACGCTGTATTCGTATGACTCTGTATTAACAGGATACCTGGCTTCTCCCGATTCATAAGCCTCGTAGTGCCACTGTCTTACAGCTATGACATTCTTCCCGGCCACGGTAAATTCAATCGTTATAACCGGCAGGTTCAACGTATCGCCCCTTGTCACGATCTTCTTCGTGGGGGC
>DPZM01000222.1:0-562 GCA_003535955.1 Lachnospiraceae bacterium
GTAAGGAAGCATTTGAGAGTATGATGCCTTAGCGGCGAGGACTCGTCATGAGGGGAACCATCGAAGATGGTGGAGCCCTTATGACATAAGTGTTCAAAAGAAATACGAAGTATTTCTTACATTGTATGATCATAAGGGGAGGGGAGAGCTCCTTATAAGGGGAAAATATGAAGGGAAAAACATGCGTAAAGAGGGTAATCGCAGTTTTAATGACGATCGCATTAACGGCTGAGCTGCCAATGGCGCTGACGCCGTTATTTGTGCGCGCGGAGCCCCTTACCAACGATCTTATCAAGCAGAGTGAGAAGGAGAAGGAAGGGGCAGAGAAATCAAGGGCACAGCTTAAGAAGGGCTTAACTGATGTTAAGCAGCTGATCGCCGATCTTGAATCAGCCAAGGGAGAGCTTGAATCCTATATAATAAAGCTGGACGGTGACCTTACGATCATAGAAGAGAATATCGATATGCTGTCCGAGGCCCTTGAAGAGAAGCAGAAGGAGATAGACGAGACCAAGCTGGAACTTGAGGATGCCATATGGCAGAGTCAGCAGCAGTACGGGCT
>DPZM01000222.1:760-4389 GCA_003535955.1 Lachnospiraceae bacterium
ACCGTTATATCGAGACAACCCAGAAGATAACGGATATAAAAACGGAGCTTGAGAGGGAAGAGGCTGAACTTGAGGAAGACAAGAGCGACCTTGAATCCGAACAGGCGGCACTTGAGGAACTGATATCCCAGAAGGAAATACAGATAAAGACATATCAGACGGACATTAACAACAAGGAAGAGGCAGTTAAGGAATATGAGGCAGAAATAGCGGCCCAGAATGAGATAATAAAAACACTGGAGAACAGGATAGCCGAGGAGAGGAAGAGGCTGGAAGCCGAGAATAAAAAGCTTCGAAGCTATGACGGCGGCATGTTCACCTTCCCATGTCCCTCATATACAAGGATATCGGATGATTTCGGAATGAGGATGCACCCGACTCTTCATGTGGAGAAATTCCACAACGGTATCGATCTTGCGGCACCATCAGGTTCGCCCATTCTGGCTGCATACGACGGGGATGTTGTGGGGGCCGGTTATTCTTCAAGCATGGGCAATTATGTAATGATAGACCATGGTGACAGCCTGATCACAATTTACATGCATGCATCCAAGCTGTATGTTTCAACCGGTCAGACAGTAAGCAAGGGTCAGAAAATAGCGGCCGTGGGTTCAACAGGCCGCAGCACAGGACCGCACCTGCACTTCGGAGTAAGACAGAACGGGGATTATGTAAGTCCCTGGAAGTTTTTGAAGTAGACCATAAGGGGAACCGCTTGCGGTGGATGCCTTATGGTGCCTTAGCGGCGAGCGTATTCAAAAGAAATACGAAGTATTTCTTACCTTGTAAATCATGAGGGGTACCATCGAAGATGGTGGAGTCCTTATGACATAAGTATTCAAAAGAAATACGAAGTATTTCTTACCTTGTAGACTATAAGGAGCAGCAATGAATGATAAAGAAATCAAGAGCCTTGTAAACAAGGGCCGTTTACAGGGCTTTGTAATAACTTTTGCAGTAATGATGGTCCTTTTTATCATGGCCGGGATCGTGGTTGCTTTTGCGATGATAGGGAGCGGGAAGTTCAACTCATCATTGCTTTACGGGAAACCTTCCGATTCGATAATGGACAAGCATACCGAGCAGAAGCTTGATACGCTTCAGTCCATTATAGAGAAGAATTACCTGTCGGATTATACCAGGGAAGACCTTGAAAACGGGCTTTATAAGGGTCTTATGGAAGGTCTGGATGACCCTTACTCGGTTTATTATACCAAGGAGGAATATGACGAACTTACCGAGGACTCGGAGGGGGTCTTTGAAGGTATCGGTGCCTATCTGTCTCAGGATCCCGAGACAAAAGTCGTGACAGTAACAAGGCCGATACCGGATTCGCCGGCTGAGAAGGCAGGGATACTTGCCGGAGATATCATTGTCGAAGTGGATCGTGAGAATGTTGAAGGCGATGACTTAAACATCACGGTAGCCAAGATCCGCGGCAAGGCCGGTACCAAGGTAAATATCGGTGTTAAGCGTGAAGGCAGGGACGGAGTGATCCGTTATGATATCGTAAGGGCCAAGGTCGAATCCATGACCGTTGACTCGAAGATGCTTGATAACAGTATCGGTTATATACAGGTAATGGAATTCGACGATATAACGGGTAAGCAGTTTGCCAAGGCTCTTAATGAGTTAAGGCGTGAGGAGATGCGGGGGCTTATCGTAGACCTGCGTGACAATCCCGGAGGAAGCGTACAAACCTGTGTGGAGATAGCCGATGAGCTTCTTCCCGAAGGTATGATAGTATATACGGAGGAGAAGGACGGTACCAGAGATGAGTATACATCATCCGGGGACAATTATTACGACGGGCCCCTTGTACTTCTGGTAAACGGTAATTCAGCCTCAGCTTCAGAGATCGTGACAGGTGCGGTCAAGGACTACGGTATCGGAACGGTTCTTGGAACCACCACCTACGGCAAGGGCATAGTACAGAGGATACTTCCTTTAGGTGACGGTACCGGAGTTAAGCTTACTATAGCCAATTATTATACACCAAAGGGCAACAATATCCACGGGATAGGTATTGAGCCCGATGAGGAGCTGGAACTTGATGTCGATGCATATCTTGAGGATGGCACGGACAACCAGCTTGACAGGGCAGTTGAGATAATCGAAGAGAAGTTAAAGTGATCGGGTGAAGATATGGACAAAGGAAACGTAATCGAAGGACGTCCGGGTTCTCCCAGCTACGCGATAGGGAAGCTGTACGTTTATGAACGCAAAACATACCGCCCGCCTCATATAACGGTTGAGGATACATCTGTCGAGCTTAAAAGGTTTGACAAGGCCAGACAGGCAGCCATAGACAGCTTAAGTATCGCCTATGAGAGGACCAATGAGCGTGCAGGTGCCCGGAATGCTGAGATATTCAAGGCGCACACCATGCTACTTAAGGACGAGGAATATAATGCACGTATCATTAATAATATCCTGACCGACAGGATGAATGCGGAATGGGCTGTTTCCGAAGCAGGAAGGTATTTCTATGAGCTGTTTGCCGCGCTGGATGATGAGAATGTAAGCGCCAAGGCAACAGACATAAAGGACGTTACAAACAAGCTCATAAGGCTTCTTACCGGAACGGACAATGCACCGGAGATAAATGAGCCTGTGATCCTTGCATCTCCTTATCTGACGCCTTCGGAGCTTGTCCAGATAAAAAGGGAGAACTTAAAGGGCATAGTCATGCTGGAAGGGTCTCTGTATTCGCATGTTGTGATCCTGGCAAGGACAGTGGGAATACCGGTAGTTCTGGGCGTATATATGCCCGAGAGCATGACGGGACATGAGGCCATAATAGACGGGGTGAGCGGCCAGGTATTTACGGATCCGGATCCCGAACTTAAGGATAGATACAGCCTTCTTATTGAGGAAGAGGCCCGTGCCGATTCCGAGCTTAAAAAATACATAGGACTTGAAACGGTCACCAGTTACGGAAGGAAGGTGAGCCTTCTTGCCAATATAACAAGTCTTGATGACGCCGAGTATGCCCTGGAGTGTGACTCTGAAGGTATAGGTCTTACAAGGACGGAATTCATGTTCCTTGGCAGGGATACGCTTCCGACTGAAGAGGAGCATTTCAATGCCTACAAGGAGATAGTTGAGTTATGTGCCGGTAAGAGTGTGGTGTTCCGTACCCTGGATCTTGGGTCGGATAAAGGAGGAGCCCTGCTTAACCTTAAGCAGGAGGAGAATCCCGCGCTTGGCAAGCGGGGTATCCGTGTCAGCCTTACCAACAGGGATATTTTCATGGCACAGCTTAAGGGAATCCTTCGGGCTGCGGCTTACGGAGATGTATCGGTCATGTATCCCATGATAACATCAGGCGGCGAGATATTAAGGATCGACCACCTGATGGAGAAGGCCATGGATGAGCTTGACAGTGAAGGAATTCCTTACGGGGAGGTAAAGCAGGGAATAATGATCGAGACACCTGCTGCGGCAATGATATCCGATGAACTGGCTGCCATGGTGGATTTCTTCTCAATAGGTACCAACGATCTTACCCAGTTTGTTCTGGCACTCGACAGACAGAACAGGGAACTGGCGCAGTTCTACAATCCCATGCATGAAGCGGTCATGAGGATGATACAGATGACGGTTGACAATGCTCATGAGGAGGGCAT
>DPZM01000222.1:4451-6077 GCA_003535955.1 Lachnospiraceae bacterium
CCGGTTACGGTATGCGGTGAACTGGCTTCCGACCCTGATGCCATAGTCCGCCTCGTTGATATGGGAGTTGATGCCCTGTCGGTATCGCCCAAGAGCCTTTTGAAGGTCAGGAAGGCCATCTGCGAGATGTAAGCCTTATGCCGGTAACTGCTGTTTTGAGAGAAGAGGATTAAATATATACAGATAATAAAGAACGGAGGAAAAAATATGATCTCATGGAAGAACCTGGATACGCTTGCAAGCTTTAAGGAGCTTGGCAGCATGAAAAAGGTATCCGTAAAGGAAGTAATGACCGGAGAAAACGGAGGAGAAAGGGCTAAGAAGTACTCGGTACCGATGGCATGCGGTATGGACTTTAACTTTGCCGCCAAGGCTGTTGATGATGACATCCTTAAAGGCCTTGCGGACCTGGCAGCCGAAGCAGAGCTTACCGATAAATTCGCGGCTCTTTATAACGGGGAAGTCATAAACACGGGAGAGAAGAGGCTTGTCCTTCATCAGCTTACCCGCGGACAGCTTGGAGACGATGTTGTATGTGAGGGAGTTAACAAGCGTGATTTTTATCTGGAGCAGCAGAAGAGGATAGCTGACTTTGCCGGGAAGGTGCATGATGGTAGCGTGGCCAATGAGAAGGGTGAGAAGTTCACGACCGTTGTTCAGATAGGTATCGGCGGATCGGATCTTGGCCCCAGGGCCATCTATCTTGCCCTTGAGAACTGGGCTAAGAAAACAGGAAACTTTAAGCTTGAAGCCAAGTTCATAAGCAACGTCGATCCCGATGACGCAGCAGCGGTTCTTGACGGTATAGATGTTGCCCATTCCCTCTTTATCCTTGTGTCAAAGTCAGGCACGACGCTTGAAACACTTACCAATGAAAGCTTCGTTAAGGACGCGCTTAAGAAGGCAGGCCTTGACGCAAGCAAACACATGATAGCCGTTACAAGCCGGACATCACCACTTGCGGGAAACAGCGATTACCTTGATGCCTTCTTCATGGATGACTATATCGGCGGACGTTTCTCATCCTGTTCGGCAGTTGGAGGAGCGATCCTCTCGATCGCATTCGGAGCGGATGTATTTGCGAAATTCCTTGAGGGTGCGGCAGCAGAGGATAAGCTTGCGACCAATAAGGATATACTTAAGAACCCTGCAATGCTTGATGCCCTTATCGGGGTATATGAGAGGAATGTGCTTGGTTATGACTGCACCGCAGTCCTTCCTTATTCTCAGGCATTGTCAAGATTCCCCGCACACCTTCAGCAGGCAGACATGGAGTCAAACGGCAAGTCGGTTAACAGGTTCGGCGAGCCCGTGAATTATAAGACCGGTCCGGTGATATTCGGTGAGCCCGGAACCAACGGACAGCATTCCTTCTACCAGCTCCTTCATCAGGGAACCGATATCATTCCGCTTCAGTTCATCGGATTTAAGAACAGCCAGATAGGAACCGATGTGGATATCCAAGGTTCCACCAGCCAGCAGAAGCTGTGCGCCAACGTTGCGGCCCAGATAGTAGCTTTTGCATGCGGTAAGGATGATGACAATGCAAATAAGAAGTTCGAAGGAAACAGGCCTTCGAGCATAATCATAGGCGATAAGCTCACACCCGGGGCAATGGGTGCCCTG
>DPZM01000082.1 GCA_003535955.1 Lachnospiraceae bacterium
GCAAGGCTTAATGGATTTGTACCTGAAAAAACAGGGTATAAGCTTATATATGTAAGGGATCTTATTGATAACTTTGTCGGTGTTATATGGGGACACTTCTGCATCTTCATAGGACTGACCGATCCCGATGTTTTCACCAGGGAAGGTATTTTCCAGCTTATCCTTACAGCATATGCCATTCTAATCATCATATTGATGATCTTTAATTTAAAACATGCATTTAAGGACGAAAAGTATTCAAGCGCCCTTCGGTATCTGACAATAATATATCTGTGGAACTGTGCGATCTTAGGACTTACCGACAGTCATGACTCCACATGGGGCTTCCCCGAAAGATACCTGCTCCCCGGATTTGTTCCCTTGCTGCTCTCGGCACCGATAATGCTCACCTATATGGAGAAGATAAAGAGGGATCTCCTGCGGCAGTGCACATATCTTATTGTATCCGTGCTTACATTTCTGACCCTTGCCGTATGCAACATAAACGCCATGGAGAAGATATGGCAGACCAATGTGGATCTTAACGGGATCAGGGAGACCCTTTCCTATGCAAAGTCAAACAATATAGACACAGTATTCTTTGTTAACGATTTCAATGCGGCCCTTATCTCAAGAAGCCTGGAACCAACAATGCATGTGGCACCCGTAGACAAGCTTGATGACGGGAGGATCATCATAAACACAAGGGAGGATTACGCGTCTGCCCACGACCGCGGCGCCTACTCGGATGAAAACATACTTGCAATGACATGGAACGAGCAGCCGGAGAATGTGTTCAGTGATTATCAGATAAGCTCGTATCAGTATGTAGGTGATGTCAAGGACTATCACCTCTACCGGGCAGGCTCCAATAAGTTCGACGATATGTCGGGTTTTCCCATTGACGACCATCACCTGTACAAAACAACCGATTTTGTCTATTCACCCGGATATACCGCAACGGGAGATATAGACCTGTACGGGTATCTTGAAGCCACAGGCGCTGATACCTATGCTCTTTTAAGCCCCCTGTTTGATGGTCCGTATGACTCCTGCAATGTGACACTCACTTATGAGTCAGGGCACAAAACAGCCGGCGGTGATTCCGAAGATCCCGGAAGCAGGCGGGTTATAGGAAAGCTTATGCTTCTTAATGCGGATGAAAATGAGATAAGGTCAGTCGATATGACAAGTGACAGCGGTACCGTATCCGTAACTGCCGATCCCGCACAGCCCTGTCACGTGGCAGTGTGGCTGAACAAGGGTGAGAAGGTCACCCTTTGCCGGCTCGATTTTGAAATGTGAGCACCGCTTCCTTCTCCAGGGTCCTGTTTACGTTTAAATAGAAATCCTTTGCCGCTGCCTTGTTTATCTCTTCACTCATCTCTCCTTTAAGGGCTATACCCGGGTGAAAGAGGATCTCAAGGTCACGTCCGGCGGCAAGTGCCTTTTTCTCCATCGCTGCTTTTAATCTTTCCACTCTTAAGCGGTCCATCTTCCCGCTCATAAGAAGACCCCACAGATACATTTTTGTAAGGCCGTGTCTTTGACACCACCGGTCGATCTTACCGGAGTACATTGCAAGGATCAGGTTTTTTACCGCGTTTACCGGGCGATAGGTTGTAAGCAGCTCCGGCGCCGAAAAAAAGACTGTAAATGGCTCCCTTGAGCAGCGGATATACTCAACTTCGTATCCCTTCTCACTTATCACTTCGGTTATTGCCTTCCATACAACCGGCAGATGGTGGGTATGCTGGTGGCTGTCAAGCCGTAAGTTCTTCTGCGAACAGGCAACATGACACTCCTTTGCGATCTCTGTACATCTGTTTATCGCTCGCGCGCATTTTTCAATCTGTGCCGCTATCTCCTGTTTTATCCCTGTGCGGATCCTGCCGTTCAAAGGCATTATATATGAATACAGGAACAGCTTCCCCCATGAAAAGTCAAGATAAGGCCCGAAGCCCTGATCAGCAAGGGGCAAGCCCTCAACAAGATTGATGTGCACACTCATTTTCGGCAGGAAAGGAAGCGTTGGAACAGCGGAATACAGCATGTCCATGCATTCATCAAAACAGCTTGTGTTGGCTACAATGCTGATGCTGTCAAGCTTACCGGCACGCATACATTCAAGCATTTCTTCCGATGTGTTCTTTGTCAGTGCATAATCGTCAGCGTGAACATCAATGGTCATACAGTCTCTTCATCCTCCGATCCCGTATCCTTACAGATCACACAGTCAATCAGATACTTGGGCCTGTTCTTGGTCTCTAAATAGATCTTGCCAAGATACTCACCTATGACACCGAGAGACAGCTGAATGACTCCCGACATAATGAGTAACACAAGCAGAAGGGTTGTGTAACCCGGAACATTTTTCCCCTGCAGCCATTCAACAAAGCTGAAAACAGCAAAGATCACGCTCAGCAGCATGGTAAATACCCCGGTAAAGGATACTATCCTAAGCGGCCTGATGGTAAATGATGTGATCCCGTCAGTAGCCAGCCTGACCATCTTGGACAGGGTATATTTGGTCTCACCTCCGGTACGTTCTTTGGTATCGAAATAGACAATATCCGAAGGGAACCCGAGAGACGGGATAAGACCCCTTAAGAAAAGATTACTCTCATTGTATTCCTTAAGGGCGTCGATGACTTTGCGTGAAATAAGCCTGTAGTCAGCGTGATTCTTAAGTATCCTGCTCCCCATGACATGCATCAGTTTATAATATGAGAGGGCGGTCAGTTTCTTAAAGAGGCCGTCGCTCTCTCTGTTGTTTCTGATCCCGTATACCACTTCGGCTCCTTCCCTGTAACACTTAAGGAATTCACCTATGGCATTGATATCCTGCTGCAGATCTGCATCAATGGTTATGACAACATCAGCCCCCGAAGCGGTCATTATCCCCGCCCACAGGGCATTCTGATGGCCCACATTGCCTATGAGAGAAACAAGAATAAACATGGGGTCCTTCTTAGCTGCTTCCGACAAGAGCTTGAATGTATTATCCCTGCTTCCGTCATTTACAAATAAAATCCTGCTGTCCTTGCCTATAAGGCCCGATGAGATAAGCTCTTCCAGCTTAGCCTTCATGATCCCGGCACTCTCAAGTATTATCGCCTCCTCGTTATAACAGGGAACAACAAGATATAAGACCGGATCAACTCTGTTTGATCCTTTCATTGCATTTGTCATGATACCTATACCTCCAAATCAAAGAGCCTTACCCAATGGCCCGCACATATGATACGCCAGGGCATGAAATCTTGGCGCGCTACCCTGCCCTCTATCCGGTCATACCAGGCCATTACCGTCTCCCTCTTAAGCAGCGGGGTAAGAGCCAAAGCCGCTTCTTCCATCTCCTTTCTGAAGACCTCGGGACTGCCGTTTATCCACTGGTCCTCAGGGGTAACAAATCCCAGTTTACTGTACCTGTTCCTTATCTTCTCCGGAAGCACATCCTTAAGTCCTTCCCTTACCACATACTTGGTTATCCCGTTACGGAGCTTGTGGTCGATGGGCATAGCGAAGGCACATTTTGCAAGATCCGGATCCATAAAGGGCACCCGTGATTCTATTGAATGGGCCATGGAATTACGGTCTTCGTAATGAAGGAGCATTGACAGGTTGCATTTAAGCTGGTCAAGTATATAACGTCTTGAATCACCCGCCGGATACAGGTTTATACCGTAAATTGTCTTTTTTATATCCTCCGGCTCAAAGGGAAGACCCTGTTTAAGATAAAACATATGGATCTTACCGAATTTCTGTATACGCGAAGGAAGGAAGGCCCCGATCAACGCCTCGATCACTATCTTTTTCGAATTAACGAACTTCTCGGTCGATGCCCGCAGCCTCCTGTAGCAGTCAAGCTCGTGCTTAAATTTCTTAAAGCGGAATCGCTTAAGATATTCCGCAAAGATAACAGAATAAAAGCCGGTGTAGCCTGCAAGCTGTTCATCTGCTCCCTGACCGTCAAGCATTACCGTCAGTCCCTGTTCCTTAGCTGCCTTAAAGACGTTCCACTGGGCATACATGGAAGTAGACCCGAAGGGCTCGTCCATATGCCACAGTACATCATCCAGATCTTCAAGCACACTGCCCCCCTGAGGGAAGATCATGTGTCCGGTAACATCCGTATTCTTCAATACCTCATCTATATATTCACGCTCATCATACCGCTTATCCTCAAAACATGAGGATATGGATTCCTGCCTTATATCAAGACCGTTCTTCTTTATCACATGGTCGGCCATGCATACAATGGATGAAGAATCAAGCCCACCCGACAGGCAGTATCCCACCGGTACATCCGCCCGAAGCCTTAACCTTACGGAGTCCTCAAAACACCTTCGAAAATCAGCGGCTGCTTCTTCAATATCCCGGCTTACAAGACCGGTACCTGACAGGTCAAAATACCTTGTTACCTTCCTTACATCATTCGCCAGATAATATTCCATGTTATGTCCGCCGCGAAGCTGCATGATGTCAAGAAACATTGTCTCTTCGGTATGGTCATGTACTCCACGGATCATATATTCCATAAGGCGGGGACGATTAACCTTAAACCTGCCGCCTGCCATTTTTAATATCTGCTTCTCCTCCGATGCAAAGATGAATATACCGTCCTTGTGGTAGTAATAAAGGGGCTTGACGCCAAACCGATCCCTTGAGAGAAAAAGCTTCTTCTCCTGCCTGTCGTATATGGCAAAGGCCCACATTCCATTAAACCTGCTTAGACAATCCGCTCCCCACTTATCATATGAGGCGGCAAGAACCTCCGTGTCCGACTCGGAAGCAAATGAGTAACCAAAACCCTTAAGTTCCTCTCTTATCTCCTTATAATTGTATATCTCACCGTTATAGACGACCACATATCTTCCGGCATAAATAAAGGGCTGATGCCCCGCTTCGCTTAAATCGATGATCGACAGCCTGCGATGTCCCAACGCAAGATTTCCTTCGTAGAAAGTACCCCTGTCATCAGGACCACGATATGAAATTATGTCAACCATTTCTTCAAATCTGTCATGGTCAACATTTCCGTTAACATTAAAGTATCCGGCTATACCGCACATACTAAACTCCGTATATTTGTCGCATTTATAGTACCCGAAACAAAATAATCCCGTTTACTGTATTCAATATATAGTACCATAATTGAAAAACATCCACAAGTAAGTTATAATCTACGTATTCTTAAGACGGAGCAAGTTCATGAAGATATTATCCATTAATCTGTGGTTTGATAAATACGGGCACAAGACCCTGGCACAGCTTAAGGCTTTCAGGTCCTTCGGGTTTGAGACCTATGCCGCTACCGTGATCGAGGAAGATAAGACATTAAAATGCGAGATATATAAGGTTGATGATGATATCACGACCGTCGCCTCGGATGTACTTGAAAGAGAAGCCTTCGGAGCCGCATATTTCGGAGCCTTCAGATACCTGTTTGACTACGCGGTCGAAAATGACTTTGACATTGTTTACATGCGCAGGCTCATGTCCAAGATAATGTATGCGGGACCTCATTTCAAGCACCTTAAGGATCATTGCAGGATAGTGTATGAGATACCCACATTTCCTTTTGATGTTCCCTCAAACAAGCTGTACGCGCTGCGGGATAAGATGGAAATGTTTGCCTACAGGCGGGTCAGGAAGCACATAAGCGTCACCTCCTGCTGCCTCTACCAGCACGGAAGGCCGGATGATGACTGGCTCCTTTTCGAGAACGGGATAGATATATCCAATTATACGGTTCATGAAGCCCCTCCCCTTGATTCCGATTCCTGTGTGATAACCATGCTCATGATCGCAAACATGCAGTCCTGGCACCGGAGTGAGCGCATACTCCATGCCATGAAGGATTATAAGGGACCTCATAAGCTTAAGCTTATTGTCGCCTCCCCTAAGTCAAGGGAGTACAGTCAGATGCAGGAGCTTGCAGGCAGTATGGGCCTTGCTGATATGATCGACTTTAACGGATTCCTTCAGATATCCGAAATAAACAGGATTGCCGAAGGCTGTCATCTGGCAGTCGGCCAGCTTTCGGGGTCCGAGTACGGGGTTATGGAAACGCATGCCATCAAGCATAAGGATTACTGCGGCCTGGGCCTTCCCATGTTTTCAACCTGTACCGACACATCCTTCCCGGATGATTATCCCTACTATTATTTCTTAAGGGATACCGATGCCGACATAGATCTTGACCATATCATAAGATGGTATGAGGATATAAGGAAGAACCATCCCGGCTATCGCAGGGAAATGTATGAATATGCGCAGGAAAAACTCCAGTATAATGGTTATGTTCAGGATATACTTGATAGACTTCAGTCAGGGACTTCTGCCTTCTGAAGATCGAATATTGTCCTCTCTTCTGTTTTTTTATCTATATATTTAAACAATGCCGTATCAACGACCTCACCGGTTCCTGCCCTGTAAACCGTAATCTTTGCATCACATTCTTCATTTCCCTTCGCCGATTCATTTAAGGGAGTGATCCCGGCATTCTCAAAAAGCCTTCGGAGCCATTCATCATCCATTATCTCATCGTTATAAACAATAAGTTCACCGTCAAAGTCATCATCACTGAGCTGGACAAGATAATAGGGCAGTGCTTCCTGTTTGATGATATTTTCCTTCTTGTATTCAATATATTTAGCTGATGCATCGATCCATTCCGGATCGTCCCTGAAATCGGAAACATCATAATTATCCCTTATGTATTTTCCGATATAATCCGAAATCTTCAAGGCGCCCGAGAGATTAGGATGTAGGTTATCACTGGTAAAATCGGTATAAGGATCAAGAATATCCATATCCAGCATATTTATGTATTCAAGATTATCATACCTGTCAGCTACCGCTCCGATGGAATTGGCTACTCGCATGTTTAATTCTTCAACAGGATGCGGCAAATAAAGGGCAAGAACATCAATTCCCTGATCACGGCAGTATTCGACAAGCCTTATGAAATAATCATAGTTAACTCCTTCCAGAGAGATGGTCTCATCCTTAAGATAAGGCTTAAAGACAGCTTTTCCGAGAGTCCCCGTATTCGTCAGTGCTCCCTTTTCAACATTAAGCATTTCGCGCCATCTGAAATCCTGTTCCTCAAGCTCGCTCCATCTGTTATGGTACATTATAAAATTCCACAGAAAATCATTACGGTCATCATAAATATCAAACAGATCGTTAACAGCCTCTGCCTTGGTCCTTGAATATGGAAAACAGTCAAACTGCGTATGCTGTGCTTCAACCTGGGTATACATATATTTGCCGTTTCCTATTTCATTGAATTCAACAACTCCCAACATATCGATGACCACAAGCCTGGGCTTTTTATATTTCATGGCTTCCCTGGCTATGTAGAAGTCCTCTGCCGGAGTACAGTTGGATGACCCGAAGTTATAAGCCGATATTCCGTAGTTTTCCCACATTTCCATGGGAAGCAGGCTGTTTAACGTTATGGATGTCCCCAAAAGATAGCAGTCATAATCCGTTTCCGATTCAAAAAAATCAGTATACTTTATCTTGGATGATTTATGCTCAACAAGCATAACACAGGCTTTTATAGACAATGCCAGAATGACAAGGAAGAGAAGCACGGATATGATTCTTTTTGTTCTTATACCAAGTCCGTTAACCATAAACTAACCTCAAGCTAAAATTGAAAATAAATAAATCCCTTTGCGCTGTATCCCGAACCCCATATCCCAAACAGCAGTATAAAGCATATGGAAAATACCATAATAAGTATCCTGCACCATAAGTCCTGTGCAAGTATTGCCCTGCTCAAACGTATGCCTCTTTTTTTACAGATATCTGCGAAAAGAAGGACAACGATGCAGATAAACATCAAGGTAAAATTATGCCTGTCAAGACCACATTCAAAAAGGGAACCGTCAAAAAGTATCCACATATTATTCTCACTGAACATTCCCTTTATCATTGCCAGAGCATCGCCTGTTGTCTGTGCCCTGAAAAACATAGCGGCAAAGTCAAATAACCAAAAAGTTATCAACCCGGCTGCAATTTTATGGCCAATCGAATTTCTGTGTAAATTGAGCCTGTCCGCCAGTTTTATACGGTAAGGCATGCTGTATTCGCTTACAAGCTGATATATCCCGTTAAGGGCACCCCAGACAACAAAAGATAACTCTGCCCCATGCCACAGACCGCTTACCACGAAAATGATCATTATATTGATACATTTACGTAATCTGCCCTTCCTGCTCCCTCCCAAAGGAAAATATAAATAATCCCGGAACCAGGTAGTAAGGGAAATATGCCATCCCTTCCACAGGTCCGGAATGGTAGTGGCAAGAAAAGGAGCACTGAAGTTTTCCATAAGGTCAATTCCGATCACTTTGGCAGCGCCCATGGCAATGGTGGAATACCCGTAGAAATCACAGTATATCTGTATAGCAAATAACATGGCGGCCAAAACTATATACCATCCTGTATAACCTGTAGGATCCCCGTATATCGTATCTACAAAGGCTGTGATTCTGTCAGCCATTACCAGTTTAAGAAAAAAACCCCATATCATCAGAAGGAGGCCTTCCTTTGCCCTGTCATAATCGAAGGGCCTCGGAACAGCCAGCTGCTTAAGAAGGTTCTTGGATCGTTCAATAGGCCCTGCCACCAGCTGGGGGAAAAACGAAACAAAGAGGGCATATCTGAAGAAATTCTTCTCCGCGTATATTTCACCTCTGTATACATCCATCGTATATGAGAGTGCCTGAAAGGTGTAAAAGGATATACCCACGGGGAGCAGGATATCGAAGTTTGCAATATTCAGGCTTATACCTGCTCTTTCAAATATATCATTGAGTATATCAATAAAGAAATTAAAATATTTGAAATATCCGAGTATTCCGAGATTGACAACAAAGCTTCCCGCGACTGTAAGCTTAAGCCTTACCGTCTTCCTGTCTTCCGTAAGGTCTGTATTCCTTATCCTCTCCATAAGCAGTCCGCTAATGTAGGTTACGAGAGTGGAAGCGAGCAGAAGCAGGACATACTTAACATTCCAGCACATATAGAAATAATAGCTGGCTGCCAGAAGCCACAGATACTTTACCTTGTCCGGTATCAGATAATAGATGAAGACCACAACAGGAAAAAATATGAGAAAATGTAAGGAATTAAAAAACATAGGAATTACCCCTATATCAGCACAAGTGGAGTCGCTGCATTATGCAGCGGCTCCATGTGCATAAACAATATTAGTCCTGAAGGCTATTTAACCATAACTTCAACAACTATCTCTGAACCTCTTGTCTTTTCAAACTGGCCTTCAAGTTCAGTCTCAAGGATCAGCTTGACCTTCTTGCCCTGCTGGAGAAGCTCCGGAGCAACACAGCGGATGATCGCCTTACCTGCCTTGGCCTTCTTGGCGGTAGGCGCGATATCTTCTATACTTTCCGCCCCATCATCGCTGTATTCAACAGTAAATGCGTTTCTGGGTTCATTGCCATTCTTGTCGCTTATCTTGATCCCTCCATGTTCGGCATCTGTATCAATGACTGCTTTAAGAACCGATGTCTTGGTAAGCTCTATCGTTGCGACCCTGTTGTCTTCGGAAGCATTGTTATAGAATACAATCGAAGTCGGATCCGCAGTAATCGTAGGCAGTGTCTGTACCGGCTTGACGATAAACGGCGTGGTTTCAAGCTTATCTTCTCCTATTACGTACGAAAGCATCAGTTTATGATTCTTATTTGTACAGCTGTCCTTACCATCCGATCCCGGTTCATGAGTAGCATACATATCCACTACATTTGTTTCAACAAGTTCACCCTTATTATCACGTTTGGTTTCACGAATAAGTTCAAATGTTTCGCTGTCTACATATTCCCTGTCATCATTGAATTCAAGAGCCGATATACTCTCTATTGTCGGATTGACGAGATTCTTGAATGACGGTGTGTAAACAGTATAAGAAGTCTTATCAACCGTATTTATACTGTTTTTAGCCTTCACATCCACAGTGGCCTGAGCCTGTCTGCTCTTTATTGTTATCTTAAGCGGCTTAAGCTCCGTACCGTTAAATGTTGCGCCGGTCAGCTTATAGGTACATGAGAATGTGGCATAATCATCCACTGCCTTTAAGATCGCCCCGCCTTCGAACTTCTTGGTATCCTTATTATATGAAAAGCTTCCGTCCGTGAATTCAAAGGATCCTGCCACTGCCTCAGCCATCGCGTAGGCTGGAGTATCTTCTTTGGCGGTAGGAACCAGTTCAGCACCGCTTACGTCTATCTCAACCTTTTCAGGATCGGCACCCTTTGGAACATTACCAAAAGTAGCATTGAGCTTATATGTTTCAAGCCCCGGATAATTCACATTAAATACGTAGCTCGATGTATTCAGCTTGATCGTAGGCTGTGAATCTGCAACGCTTACGGTAAAGGTTATCGGTTTAAGGGTTATAGTCTGCCTTGTAAATATTACTACCGGTGAAATCCTGAACTTGTAGTTACCCTTCTTCATATCTCCGCTTATACTTGCAGTGATCTCAAGTGATGAAGCATTCTCCTCTCCCTTAAGGTCAAAGGAAATGTTCTGATAATCACCCTCTTCAAGCTGCTTCCTGCTGCCGACGAACTCAGGCTCATCCGCCTCCACCGTACAGGGTGTCTGATTGACCATAAGAGTTATACTTCTGGCGTTCTCCTCTCCCTGAAGCCGGTTGTTGAGCGGAAGCTTATTGGACTTAAACTTTGCGGTCGGCAGCTTATCTGTCTCGGTAACCGTGAAATTATACCTGACTTCCTTATCCCAATAGGATTTCTTTACAACAACGGAAGCTACACTCTTACCCAGATAACTCATGTTCTTTGTTATTACCATTGCGTTTGTATCCGTATCCCTGTATTTTTCCACAGGTACTTCCTTATTAAAGATACACTTGCCGCTCTTCCTTGTGGTAGGTTCCGATTGGAGAATATAGGGATATCCGTCGGCCAGTTCCTCGCCATCGCCTTCAATGACGGATTTACCTGTCTTTTTATTAAAGAGACCTACATAAAAGCTTATGTCATTCTCACCACCGGCATTATAGTTCCAGAAGGAGTCATTACCTGAAGCAGGTGACAACGTATAAGCCGGGGAAGTAGCTGCGACCGACAATTGAATCGGATAAGCTACAGGATTTTTATATCCCTTATAGTATATAAGTAAATATCCGCTGGTCACGTCAACATTGTTGATCTTAGCCATTTCATTGCCGGAACGCCTTATAATGAAATCCTTGCCGTTTTCGGCAGCTGTTACCGTGAAATTGTTGGCAAAGGAATCGAAATATTCGCCATCCTTTGTTTCACGCTGGTTACGCTTATTCTTATTCTTAAAATATGCGTAATTCTTTGCGGAGATCAGTCTTGTCCTTACTCCGCCATCTCCGGTGGAAGCTACATAATCAGCAATCTCCGTTCCGTCATTATCATTATAATCCACTCCGATTTTATACCTTCCGGTATAATCAACCTTGGCCTGAGAGACCTTATAGCTTTGCTCAACAGTGATCTGATTGATGGTTGCTGCTATATATTTCTTCTTATTGGCCTCAAAATTAACATCCGTTGTATCCTTGACTGCCTTCTCGCCAAGAATCTCGGTCCACCCTGCAAAGCCATTATCTTCCGGAGCATATGCCATGCTGTTATAGAAGATATTGATCTGTCCTGACTGCTTTACCGTAGGCTTTAGTGGTTGATTGAAAACAATTATCTGCTTTAAGGGTATAAAACAATACGCTGAATTGAACTTACCAAGCTTCTCCTCATCGGCAAATTTACAGCGCATATACAGCTGCTTATTTCCCGAGTAATCCAAATACTTACCTTCAGCCAAAGCATTAATATCCGCGTCTCCGTTAACACCGTCTATTACTGACAGCCTGTACAGGAATCCCCTGTCATTATCCGGTGATTCTCCAATATACCGTACATTGATGCCTCTGAAGGGAACCCTTTCATTCTCAGCTGTGTTTGTATACAGCAAATAACCCATGGATGCGGGATCGATATCGAATTCCTCTGTCTGGATAACTTCAACCAGAATACCGTCATCATTTAAGGTCTCATCCTTATCATCCGCCATATATGAGCATTGCTTGTTAAGCTGGTAGCTGTCCTTTGTTGCCTTCGGTGCCGGATCAATAACGCGAAGCACGGCATAGGCATATTTGGTTATCTTCTTTCCCTTCTCATCTTCCTCGTCTGTCGGGACATTTGCAATAATATAGGTCTCTCCGGTCGCACCTTTTTTAATTGTGACTTTGTTCTTATTATCATAATTAGACTTGGACTCAAGGGTTGCGATAGCTGTATCTCTTATTCCCCAATCAGCCTTGACATAGACCTCACCCCCGTCATCATCTATGGCAGTAAGGTACAGGTTGAAGTTCTGAAGTTTATTGTTAAGATCGGACCTGTAGTAAGTTATAATGGGAATATCGTCCCTTGTCATTACCACTCCTCCGATCTCGATGGATCTGGTTCCCTTCTCCACGGTACCATATCCGTCTCCTCCATTTATTTCCTCGTCAAGCTTGTCAAAGTCAAAGTACATGTCCTTGAGCACGACACCCTTATTTACACTGACCGTGAAGGAATATATATTTGTCGTTCCCTTAGGTGAAAAGGCAAGCGTCGAACGCCCCTGCCCAACGGCGGTGATCAGACCGGTATTTGATATCGTGACAACACTCGTCTTATCACTCTTGTATTGGGCATTCCAATGTCCCAGTTCATACCTCTCTCCCTTATAGGTCGTATATATCTTAAGCTGACCCTTATTCCCGCTTCTTGGTGTAACATATCCCGTAACTTTACCGCTGGCATCCTCAACAGGATCATAGCTGAACTCATAGCCGGTAATATCGTGAGTGATCGTACCCTTTTTTACCATGGTATAGGCCAGATAATCGAACTTGACAGTCACATCCCTTGAGGGCATTGTAAAGCTGAACCACTGTCCATTTGTACCACTGGTTCCTCCATATTTAAATTCGATCTCCTCATTTTCAGGATCCTTCTCATCATATACTTTGGTAATAATGAAGCTCTTATCATCTGATGCGGTAACAACCGGATTTAAAATTACCAATACGGTCTCACCTGTTTTGGCCTTTAGTGTAGATGAATTGTTTCCGGTTGCGGTTTTCCTGAATCCGTATGAAGTTACAAAGCCACTGACCGATGAGCTTAACGTAACTGTTCGCTCCTGCAGAAGTGAAACAAATTTAATATTGTTCCTGTCCGCATACTTAAGAACCTCTCCGTCATATGCATAAATCGTAAGCTTCTGGGGATAGTATACAAGTCGTTGCGTATAATCACCACCGCCGCCTGCAAATTCAAAATCATCTCCGTCCGCTACTCCTGTAGCCGGATTGATATACCTGACATACATGGTGGTCAGCGAATCACATCTGTAAAATGCATCGGGCTCTATTACCCTTGTAGTTGCAGGCAGGTCAACTTTAGCAAGCTTGGCGCAGCCGTCGAAAGCAAGCGTCCTT
Source organism: Lachnospiraceae bacterium (assembly GCA_003535955.1). GTDB lineage: Bacteria > Bacillota > Clostridia > Lachnospirales > Lachnospiraceae > UBA2868. The sequence goes on from DPZM01000082.1 coordinate 13,511, forward strand.
ATCTCTTCAACATTGGCAAAAGTAACAGTTGTAAGATTTGTACAATTGTGAAAGGCGTTGGTTTCTATGACCTTGGTCCTGCTGCCTATAGTGACCTTATCCAACTGCTTACAGTTGTTGAAGCAGTTCTCCGGTATGGCATTAACGCCGTTTGGAAGCACTGCCGTTTTCAGTGATGCGCATCCTGCAAAGGCCGACGCGCCAACCTCTATTTCCTTCTGCGTCATACTTCCGAAGGATACTGTAACAAATCCGGTATTACTGAAAGCATGGTCGCCTATCGTCTTAACATACTCGCCGCCGGTAATGGATCCCGAAACCAATGACAGACAGCCGTCAAAAGCATAGCTTCCTATCTCCTCAACGTTTCTTAAGGTAACCTTTTCAAGCCCTGTACAGCCTTGGAAAGCCCTTGCCGCTATGACCTTCATGTTCTTAGGCGCCGTAAATTTGGTTATGGCCGAATTGGCAAAAGCACCGGCTTCCAGGGTTGAACATACGCTCCCGCTCTCAAATGTTACTGTCTTGATCTGATTATTTCCCACGAACAGAGTGGGATCGGCAGGAATCACCTCAACCTTGGCAGGAATCTCGACAAAATCATAATTCCACTCTGTAAGATCGTGGCAGACAGCCGTATTCAGCTTAAGTATAGTTGACTCGGTGTCAAAGGGTGAGCTTATCTTCTCTTTGTCATTGATAAGCTCATCTATGTCATTATCCGATACCGGGCCGTCATCCGACATAAGGTCATTATTGACCGTCAACAGATTGCCCCTGTCTTCTTCAACAAGAGCTTCCGGCAACGACTCGCTGTCTTCAAGCAGGGCAGGTGCTTCATCCGGCAAAACATCCCCCGCGTTTCCGGCTTCCTCAACCGAAAGCATAATATCATCTTCCAATCTGTCCTCGGCCGCACTTACACTCACGCCCGAAGATGTTATCAGCATCGTCGCGCACAGAAATGTAGCCAGTAATCTTTTTAATCTCACTTTAAACCTCCTTACAAAACTATCACCATTGCTGTTTATCAGTTACTGTTCCTTCAACACAACACATTGATTGTATCGGCATTCTTTTTATTTTACTTAACGTAGTATGCATCTTTTCGCATCGACTACCTCAAATGAAATAATTTTAACATTTATTTAACAATTATGCAAATCGGTTATTTTACATATGGAGGAATATCCGTTCCTTCTCGCCAGCCCCAGATATAATACGGTGCATCCGGACCTGTATTGAAGAGAAGATCAAGAATTGAAACCTGATGGTTAAAGGGCCCCGGCTGTCCCGTATATTCCGGATATCCATCATAGTTTTTCCAACGAAGCTCGATGTTTCTTGAAGCATAATCTTTTGGAACTATATAATCCTTAGCGGCCGGGCCCGATATGTACATCGATACGTCTCCCACATCCTCAAGAAGACTTAAGAGCTTCTCATGCTTGGCTCCATGAGTTTTATAGTCCCTGCTGTCGGCAAATTCGGTAGTGATCCCCAGAAACTGTCTGGATATCTCGGTAACCAGGTACATATCCAGTTTATACAGATGCTTCCACTCCCTGCCCAGATAACAGTCCTCAAAAAAATCCCTGTAAAGCTTAAAATACGGGGCTTTGCCATAGGCAAACCTTATCGTCTCGTAATGGATCCTCTGCCATTCCCTGTCCGGCATTTCAACATCGCATATGAGCCTGTGGGTTTCCTTTCCAACGGGAACACTCAGCCACTTCATCCCGTTCGGAGTCGGTATTATATTTCTGTTCCGCCAGTCTCTGGTTGTATATTGTACGTCATTATAAAAAATAAACAGATCAACATCATGGATAAGGTCGAAATAACCCTTCCATGGTATATAGTTGGGCTGGTCTATCGCTACGATCATTTCTGTATTCTCCTGTTTTGTCATAGTCCGCTTTCCATCCGGGCCGCCCCGTCACGTATATAGTTTCTTACCCCGGGAAGCACGGCCGTTCCCGCTTCACAGTCACGTTCAACATACGTACCGGCCCCGATAAGGATATGATCCTTTATCGTGATCCTGTCCCGGAGAGTGGCGTTTGACCCTATAAAACAGCAGTCGCCTATATGAACACTTCCATTTGAGACGGAGCCCGCACCAAAGGTAACAAAATTACCCACCACATTATCATGCATGAGAGCGCAGTTAGAAAAAAGAATGTTGCCATCACCCATGACTGTCCGTTTTTGGATCGTGACATTTTCAAATATTATATTACCCTCGCCTGTCAGGACGGATCTGTCGACAACCGCGGAAGGATGGATATAGTTGATAAAATCATACCCGTATTCCTTGCACCTTTCAAATATGACTTTTCTTGTCTCACCGAGCTTCTTATAACCTATCCCCATTATCAGCTTATACTCTCCGGTATCAAACCGGGCCGGAAGTTCATCTATCGGAACGACCGGAAGAGCGTCGATGGTTCCTTCTTCTATATATTCTCTGTCTGCCGCAAATGCCGCTACATCGATCCCGGCATCTGAAACATATTGAAGGAGCAGGGATGAGAATTGTGTGTTTCCTATAATTACAGCCTTCATGGTTTATCCTCAAGCGAATCGTTTACCATATATTCTCTCACTACATATTGAGGGGTCATGTTTATGCACAGGTATATCCTCCCTATGTATTCACCTATAAGTCCAAGAACTATCAGTATCATCCCGTCGAAAAACATTATAAGAGAAACCGTGGAAGTCCATCCAAGCTTAATATTTACACCCGAGAGCTTGCTTATGACAAGGATAATGAGAGACACAAAACCAAGCAGCGCAAAGAAAAACCCTATAAAAGAAGCTGCTCTCAGGGGCTTGATCGAAAAAGCCGTAAACCCGTTGATCCAAAGCGAAAGAAGCTTGCCCAGGGTATATCCCGACTCGCCGCTCTCCCTCTCTCTGTGAGTAAGCTTTACATTTGCTATGTTTCTTGTTGTTCTTAAAAAAAGTCCGGGAAGATATGGGAACGGGTTCTCATATCTTAACAGTTCATCAACAACCATACGTGTACATGCGAACAGGCTGTTCATCTTGATATCTTTCGGCTTGCCCAGGAGGGAATTCAGCATAAGTTCATTCACTTTGCTGCCAAACAGCCGAAAGGGCGACTCTTTTTTCTCGAAATAATCGGCAAATACTATATCATAGCCTTCATTTATCTTCCCAAGCATTAAATCAAGCCCGTCAATGGGCGACTGACCGTCATCATCAAGACATATGACCGTATCACCCACAGTATATTTAAGGCCTGCCATAACCGCTGCCTGCTGCCCGAAATTCCTTGCAAGATTTACTCCCTTTATCCTG
>DPZM01000247.1:0-1369 GCA_003535955.1 Lachnospiraceae bacterium
AGTCCCACCTGGGCACCTATGGGCTTGTTCTCACCGTTGGCTGTCGTTGTTTTGGTCTGCAGGGTCTGATAGAGGAGTGACTTGAACTCATTAACCTCTGTCTTATAACCCGTTGTATTAACATTGGCAAGATTGTTGGCGATAGTGTCAACATTGTTCTGCTGGCTTATCATTCCCGAAGCGCCTGTCCATAGTGCTCTTACCATACCGTCGTCCTCCTTAAAATACTAAGATCAAACTTTACCCAGATCGTTTACTGCCTTATCCAGTGTCTGGTCATATGCCTGTATTATCTTCTGGTTTGATTCATATGCCCTTGTGAAGGCTATAAGATCCACCATTTCCTGTACAACCTGCACATTCGATGCTTCCAGATATCCCGAATACACCTGCGCCGCCGCATCCTGCTGCGTTGCCCCGTCAACAGGCTGATACATGGTCTCACCGTACTTCTCCAGATAATTATAATCCTCGAAATCAGTTACCTGAATAGTGGCAAGGGCCGCGCCTGTCTGCTGGTTCCTTATCACTCCCATACGGTCTACGGAATATCTGGTAAAGGGATCAAGCTTGATATGATTGCCCTGGGTATCAAGAAGGAAATCCCCATCCTTGGTGACGATCTCACCCTCCCTGTTCATTGTAAAGGTGCCGTCCCTTGTATATTTAACAGAAGTCTCCGAGTCCCTGTCCTTATATTGCTTTGATGTAAATTCGACTGCAAAGAAACCATTGCCCGAGAGGGCCAGATCCCAGGTATTACCCGTCTCATGAAAAGAACCCTGGGAGTAATCGGTATAGGTCTCGCCGATCTTGACTCCCATGTTCATGACTCCTTCATACCTTGCATAATAAGGCTCAGATGTGTCCTTGATCTTATATGCCAGAACGTCCTTGAATGCCCGTGCCGTTGTACCTTCCTTCTTGAAACCCGTAGTAGCCGAGTTCGCAAGGTTGTTGGACATGACATCCACCCTTCGCTGTTCGTTCACCATTCCTGTTGATGCTGTGTATAATCCTTTAAGCATACAGATTCACTCCCCTTAAATCCTTTGTTTAAAGATTACCTATCCAACTCTGCATCATAGCCTGCAAGCAGCTCCACATATTTTCCCGTACCTATCGCCACCGCGGTCATCGGATCCTCAGCCGTCACCGTATTTATACCGGTCTTGTAGGCTATCAGATCTTCAAGTCCCCTTAGGAGGCTTCCCCCGCCGGTGAGTACGATACCCCTGTCTGCGATATCCGCCGCAAGCTCGGGTGGCGTCCTCTCCAGTACGCTGTGGATGGCTTCAACTATCTGTGCTGTTGTCTCGCGGAGCGCTTCCTCGGTCTCCTCACTCGAAACCTTAACGGTTCTCGGAAG
>DPZM01000247.1:1529-9954 GCA_003535955.1 Lachnospiraceae bacterium
CCGATCAGAAGGTTATGCTTCTTTCTCATATATCTTACGATAGCCTCGTCAAAATCATCGCCGGCTATCTTTACCGAATTACTTACCACGGTACCGCCCAGTGATATAACTGCGATATCCGATGTTCCGCCACCTATATCAACTATCATGTTCCCGCAGGGCTTGCTTATATCGATCCCGGCTCCTATAGCTGCCGCTATGGGCTCCTCTATGATCTCAACTTCTCTTGCCCCCGCCTGATAAGTGGCATCCTCAACCGCCTTCTTCTCAACCTCCGTTACCTGTGAAGGTACACACACGCTTATCCTTGGCTTACGGAAGGTCTTACGGCCTATCGCCTTCTGGATAAAGTACTTAAGCATCTTCTCGGTAACCGTATAATCGGAAATAACTCCCTGCCTTAAGGGCCTTACCGCTACGATGTTGCCGGGTGTACGTCCAAGCATCAGCCTGGCTTCCTCACCGATAGCCTTGATCTTATTGGTGTCCCTGTCAAAGGCCACTACCGAGGGCTCCTTCAGCACAACACCCTTGCCGTGTATGTAAACCAGAATACTGGCAGTTCCCAAATCTATTCCTATATCTGTATAAACCATCTTGTTTCCTCTTTCTTCAGGGTTTAACTGTTTACATAAATGAGTCAAACTTAATTATAACCCAAACAGGAATATTTTGAAAGAGGAAGTTAAATAAAAAGAAAGCACAGCAAAAGAGATTCCGTCTCCTTAAGTGTGCTTCCATGCTTTATCAGGATTTCCAAATATCCTGTCTCCTGACTTATATATCGGCCCGGGATAAAAATACTTAACCCTCTTTTCTTCTTTTCCTGTTCTTCTTAAGCTCCCTCTCTATATACACACCTGTATAAGATCCCTTGGTTTTGGCTACTTCCTCCGGTGTTCCGGTGGCTATGACCCTGCCGCCGCCGTCCCCGCCTTCGGGGCCCATATCGATTATGTAGTCCGCCGTTTTTATCACATCAAGGTTATGCTCTATTACGACAACGGTATTGCCGCCCTCGGCAAGCTTGTGGAGGATATCAACGAGCTTGTGGACATCGGCAAAATGCAGCCCTGTAGTAGGTTCGTCAAGTATATATATGGTCTTGCCCGTACTCTTCCTTGACAGTTCGGTCGCCAGCTTTATACGCTGGGCTTCACCGCCCGAAAGCGTGGTGGAAGGCTGACCCAGCTTAATGTATGAAAGTCCCACATCATATAGGGTTTCTATCTTACGTCTTATGGAAGGCAGGTTCTCGAAGTAGGTCATTGCCTCCTCAACCGTCATGTCAAGGACATCGTATATGTTCTTACCCTTATATCTCACATCAAGGGTTTCCCTGTTGTAACGCTTGCCTCCGCACACTTCGCAGGGTACATATACATCCGGAAGGAAGTGCATCTCGATCTTTATTATTCCGTCGCCGGAACATGCTTCGCACCTTCCCCCTTTGACATTAAAGGAGAAACGGCCCTTGGAATAGCCCCTCTCTTTTGCATCCGAAGTACCTGCGAAAAGGTCCCTGATCTGGTCAAAAACTCCCGTATAGGTTGCGGGATTGGACCTTGGCGTCCTTCCTATGGGGGACTGGTCTATATCTATGACCTTATCAAGCTTTTCAACCCCCTGTATCCCCTTATGTTTTCCGGCTATGGTCTTGGCACGGTTCAGCTTCTTGGCCAATGCTTTATACAGTATCTCATTTATCAGTGAGCTCTTACCCGATCCCGATACTCCCGTTACACAGGTGAATACGCCCAGAGGTATGTCAACGTCTATATCCTTAAGGTTATTCTCGGCTGCTCCCTTGATCTTAAGCCATCCCTTCGGTTTGCGTCTCTTTTCGGGAACAGGGATAAACTTCCTGCCCGACAGGTACTGGCCGGTTATGGAATCCGGATTATCCATGAGTTCCTTCGCCGTACCCGCACATATGACCCGTCCTCCGTGGGCACCCGCCATGGGCCCTATATCCACCACATAGTCAGCCGCCAGCATGGTGTCCTCATCATGCTCGACAACTATAAGGGAATTGCCCAGATCACGCAGGTCCTTAAGTGCATTAAGCAGCTTGTCATTATCCCTCTGATGAAGGCCTATGCTCGGTTCGTCCAATATGTAGGCAACACCCACAAGTCCCGAACCTATCTGGGTTGCAAGGCGGATCCTCTGGGCCTCACCTCCTGACAGTGACCCCGTTGCCCTTGCAAGCGTAAGGTAGTCAAGGCCGACCTGTACAAGGAAGCTTAAACGCCCCTTTACCTCCTTTATTATCCTTGCGCCGATCAGTTCCTGCTGTTTTGTCAGCTTGAGCTCATTGAAGAAGTCAAGCGCCCGGCTTATCGAATACGTTGTAACGTCATAAATATTCTTATCCCCGACAGTAACAGCCAGTGCTCCCGGCTTAAGCCTCCTGCCGCCGCACTCGTTACACGGGGTTATCCTCATATAGGCTTCGTATTCAGCCTTCATGGCATCCGATCCCGTTTCCCGGTACCTTCTCTCCACATTTTTTATAAGGCCGTCAAAGGCAACATCATATACTCCTTCGCCTCTCTGTCCCTTATAACGGACCTTTACTTCTTCCTTCCCGGTCCCGTTTATGAGTATATCCTTAACCCTGTCCGGATATTTCTCAAAGGGAGTATTAAGGTCAAAATCATATGCCTCACACAATGCCCTTAAGGTAGCATATGTGAAGCTCTTGGGATCTGTACACGACTGCCAGCCGGTTACCGCTATCGCGCCCTCCGCGATAGACAGGGACATGTCCGGTATCATGAGATCGATATCGAACTCCATCTTATATCCCAGGCCTGCGCACACGGGACAGGCTCCGAACGGGTTGTTGAAGGAGAATGACCTTGGCTCGATCTCGTCGATACTTATATTACAGTCGGGACAGGCAAAACTCTGGGAGAAAGTTATACTGCCCCCGCCGACAATATCAACCACAGCCAGTCCGTCCGCCAGTTCGAGCACGTTCTCCAAAGAATCGGTAAGCCTTTTCTCTATACCTTCACGGACCACAAGACGGTCCACGATTATCTCGATATTATGCTTGATATTCTTATCAAGCTTGATCTCCTCGGACAGGTCATACTGACTGCCGTCGACCATGACCCTTGCATAACCGCTCTTTGCCGCCCTGTCGAAAACCTTCTCATGCTGTCCCTTACGGCCCCTTACTACAGGAGCAAGAAGCATGAACTTCGTCCCTTCGGGAAGAGCCATTATGGTATCGACCATCTGGTCAACCGTCTGTTTCACGATTTCCCTTCCGCAGTTCGGACAGTGCGGTATACCGATCCTTGCATACAAAAGGCGGAGATAATCATAAATCTCCGTCACTGTTCCCACCGTGGATCTGGGGTTTCTGTTGGTCGATTTCTGGTCAATGGAAATGGCAGGCGGAAGACCCTCTATGCTCTCCACTTCAGGCTTTTCCATCTGACCCAAAAACTGTCTGGCGTAAGAAGACAGCGACTCCATGTACCTTCGCTGTCCTTCTGCATATATCGTATCAAATGCGAGTGATGACTTCCCGGAACCCGACAGACCCGTCAGGACCACCATCTGGTCTCTGGGTATGTCGATGTCAATGTCCTTAAGGTTGTGCTCACTCGCTCCACGTATCTTTATGTATTTTCTTCCATCGATCTTAACTGCCATTATAAAGTGATACGCATTTCAACCGTATTCTTCTTAACTCCCACCACTACATCCTTAGCAATGGAAGCCACTATTGATTTCTCAAGCTCATCCCATTCATACCGGGCATCATCCGAATCATCCTTGGCATCATCCAATGCCGACCTGTAATTGGACAGAGACCAGAATGACAGATATCCGAGAGCCAGAGGATCGGCTGTCGTCGGAGTCCCGGCATCCATATAACCGTAATTAACATATCCGCCGTACTCACGGGCCAGCTTAACCGTTTCCTCATAGTCGGCTATCGCATTCTCATACACTTCCCTGACCTTGGCCATGAAACCGACTGCAGCCGCATTCTTGCCCGATGATGAAACCGACAGAAGCTCCCGCTTCTTTTCAATGTCCATATCAGTCTTGGCTTCAAGTATAACCTGATACCCCTTGTCATCCTTGTCAAGCTTGAGCAATGCATCATATTCGCCTGTCATTGCAGCGAACATTCCCAGAGTCTCTTCGACAACAAGCCTTAAATGGATCGCCTGCTTGCCTCCGAGGCCCTCATCTTCGACATACCTGTCAACCATGGCAAGCGCTTCTTCCGTCCTTGCCTCGGTATTGTTCACATATAATTCCTTCATATCCACCTGCTCATTCCGTGTAGCCTTAATATGTTCCGTATCCCACGGGATCCCGGGATTACACTATGTTTAAAATGTCTGAGAATCCCGTCACTTCAAAGATCTCACGTATGTCATCATTGGCACCGCGTACGATCATCTCTCCCTGCTTGTTCATGATCTTCTGCATTGACAGAAGTACACGAAGACCGGCCGATGAAATGTACTGCAGGTCATTCATGTCAAATTCAAGCTCCGTTACACCTTCAAGAGAATCCTTTAATTCTCCTTCAAGCTGCGGTGCGGTTGTAGTGTCAAGCCTTCCTTCAAGCTTTACCTTAAGAGCAGTTCCGTTTGTTTCCTTGTTAATGTTAAGCATGTCTCCACCTCCTGAAAACTTAATAGCTTATTAGAATATACCAAAATTTGACATTTATAGCAAGAAGTGATTGTATCTTTGTCTTACTTCTTACACAAAGGGATTATAGTACCGGCCTCCGTTTATTCCCGACAGCCAGGCTGCAAGCACAATAAGAAGCCCGCAAAGGATCATCGCGATATAGTCCCATGCCCTGAAGGGGCGGCCCATATACCAGGTTCTCTTCTTATTTTTGCCAAAGCTGCGAAGTTCCATGGCATTCGATATGGTCTCGATCCTTAGCATACTCGTAAGTATAAGGGGTATGAGTATGGCCGATGCAGCCTTAAGACGGTTTATAATGGATGTTTTCCCGGTCATTTCAATGCCACGGGCCTGACCTGCCTGGCTTATCTCGTGGTATTGCCTCTGTATATCGGGTATATAGCGGAGGGCAAGAGCCACGGAATAGGCAACCGAATATTTTATACCGATCCTGTTTAACGATGCCGCAAATTCGCTGGGGTTTGTTGTCGTCACAAACAACAGTATCACAGGTATGGTGGCCAGGAATTTAAGGATATAATTCAGGTGGTAAAAGAGCTGTTCCGCAGTAAAGGCATACCTGCCGCTCATACCGAAAAGGAAAGTACAGGTCCCGTAAATCTCGGTTCCGTGTCTGGGCGAAAAAATATATATGCATATACTGTTTATCACAAGAAAGACCACTGTGAAACCAAACATAAACGAGACATCCTTAAAGCGTATACGTCCAACATAAAAAAGGATGATCCCTGCCACGGTCATCCCCGCAAGCATACGGGTATCATAGGTTGACATGGCTGCGAAGCTCCACAGCATAAGGCAGACGAACTTGGTCGCACCGGTAAGTGAATGTATGGGAGATGGACGGTCAATGTAATTAAAGAGGTTTATCATTTCTTCCCTCCGATCTCTCATATTGTATAAAGCTTTTCACAAAATCAGACCCATCCCCGATCCCGCACTTAAGTGCCAGTTCATACAGGGATGTCTCCTTAAGAGATGCCTCGGATATCACCTCACGGTCCGTTAAGATGTTATAGCACTTATCATCTGCTATGACGCTTCCGTGTGAGAATACGATGGCCCTGTCCGCATATTCAAGCATAAGGTGCATGTCATGAGTGACCATAAGAACGGTTATACCGGTCCTGTTCAGTTCTTTCAGGAACTCCATTATTTCGGTATAATGGCGATAATCCTGCCCCGCCGTCGGTTCGTCAAGGATTATCATATCCGGTTCCAGTGTGAGAATGGAGGCTATTGTAACCCTCTTTTTCTGGCCGTAGCTGAGTGCCGATACCGGCCATTTACGCATGCGCCACAGGCCGCATATCCTGAGCGCCGCTTCAACCCTGGCCTCTACCTCACCTTCATCAATCCCCCTGTTCCTTAAACCGAGGGCTACTTCATCGTATATGAACACCTTGGAGATCATCTGGTTGGGATTCTGCATTACATAGCCGATGTTTTCAGCCCTCTCCTTGATACTCAGGTCTTTAATGTCTTTCCCCTTGTAGTATATCGTTCCGCCGGTTTCCTTCTCGAATCCGCATATGACCTTTGCAAAGGTTGACTTTCCGGCCCCGTTGGTGCCGACTATCGCCGTCATCTCTCCCTTGTTTATCAAAAGGGTAATTCCCCTCAGAGCATGTACTTTACCGTTCTCATAAGTAAAATCAAGCTTATCCGTCCTTAAGAGTTCACCCTTAGGTTCCGGCTCTGCCTTGGCAGCGGTGTTTCCGTACCAGGTCCGCACCCTTTCCTTATCCTCTTCCTTAAGCTCTATGGTTTTTAAGGATGAAGGCTTTATTCCGGGTTTTATCTCAACTCCGGCATACTTAAGTGCCGTGATATAAAGCGGCTCTCTTATCCCGCACTCCTTAAGGAGGCTGCCGGACAGAATCTCATCGGCACTCATATCCGCCCTTATCGCCCCCTCGTACATAAGCACTATCCTGTCCACGCTTTTATGCAGGACATCTTCCAGCCTGTGTTCAACTATGATGACAGCGGCACCTGTCTCTTCCTGCATCCTGTCTATAAGCTCAATGGCTCCTTTGCCCGTAGCCGGATCAAGGTTGGCAAGAGGTTCATCGAATATAAGGATATCAACATCATCAACCAGAATGCCCGCGACCGAAACCCTCTGCTTCTGTCCTCCGGAGAGTTCACCGGGGGCATGGGTAAGAAAGCCGTCAATATCAACCATTGCGGCCACACTCTTAACCCGGTCATGAAGCCCGGGCTCACCTACACAGTCATTCTCAAGGGCAAAGGCGATGTCCTCGGCAACAGTCATACCCACGAACTGGGCATCGGAATCCTGCAGGACGGTTCCCACGGTCTTTGATATCTCAAAAAGACTTAAATCCCTTGTCTCCCTGCCCTTTATCTTAAGGCTTCCGGATATCTCCCCCTTATAGGAAAAGGGTATGAGTCCGTTGATACAGTGGATCAGGGTGGACTTGCCGCAGCCCGACGGACCTGCGATTAAAACACGCTCACCCCGGCGCAGCGTAAGATTGATATCCGTAAGCGTCGGGGTGGCCTGTGCATTGTATTGAAAACCGAAATTATTAAATTCAAGAAGAATATCGTCTTCCACTTAATCCTCTTCCTTAAGGCTCCCCTTCTTGGGAATGGCTGCCGAATAAGCGATGCATAAAAGAGTTCCGACAACAGCTGTAGTAACGATGTTAACGCCTGCGCTTACAAGGCCCTGGACAAATACCTTGTTGGCGGGTTCGGCATATATGACTATGTCAAGTACCGGTGCTATCACGGCCCAGGCCAGAACATGACCGATGAGCTGACCTACATTGAACCTTACGATGTCAGCCTTCTCGAACTGTCCCTCATCTATCTTGAGCTTGCCAGAGAGCACACCTACAATGCATCCGAAAACAGCCGATGATATCACCCAGCTCCACCATACTCCCCAGCCATAGGAAAAGTCGATAAAGAAATGGCCGATGAGACCTGCCAGAAGACCTGCAACGGGTCCGAATACGGCAGCGATAAAGGCGAGCAGGCCGTACTGCAGGGAAATGTTGGTGTTGGGAATACCGCTCGGTATCGCAACGAACCTTCCCAGTACGAAGAATAAAGCAGCTCCTATACCGGTTGCAACAATGTGTTTAACTCCGAATTTCATCATGTCTCTATCCTCCTTTGCATTTAAACTGCTCCTAAAATTATAAACCTCTTCCGGGCCGTTTACAACAGCTTACTCACTGTATCTTACCTCAAGATCATCAAGCAGGTATGCTTCATGCGTATCCTGTGCCACGGCAACTAGCGTAATGGTCTCTTCCATAAGGTAACGTCTCTGAACATTTATCGAGAACTGTTTCATACCCGATTCGATAGACATCTCATGCAGATACTGGTAATCGCACTCAACCCACTGCTCGCTTCCTAAGTTTGCGTAAACATCGTATTCGCGGCCGTCGAGTGACTCTAAATACCCGTTTATGCTGACAGCCGTCTCACCCTCGTTAATGTTCAGATACAGGGTCCTGTCATCCCTGTCAACCCCCCGTATCTCAGTCAGGACATAAGCTACATTCCCTGAAGAATCCATATTTATCCCGTCATACATTCCTTCGGAGGTTGCCGCCCTCACGGCATCGACCCTGGCCGTCTTAAGATAAGGAGGTTCGTAATAAATACCTCCGAAATCGATCGTACTTATCCTGTTGCCATCCTCATCCCGTTCTCCTATTATCTCCCCGGCTATACACCTCTC
>DPZM01000207.1:0-2969 GCA_003535955.1 Lachnospiraceae bacterium
GCTATAATGGATCGCATAAAACTTGACGTAATCTTTTCACAATACTATACTTTGATGCAGCTTGTATGCTGACTGTAATTTCTAAATGCAGAGGGGTTTAAAGGCAGTAAAATTAATACTTATTTCCATTTCATTATATGTATATTCTTATACAGATAATACGCTTGTTTCAAACAAAGTTCGCCTGAATAATTGAATCCCCCTTCGTTAAGGGTAAGCTGTGTCCCGGGACATAGTCTGCACATCTTTGTTGTGCAAAATATATAAGAAAGTATAGAGAGGTTTATTATGAAAAAAAATCTTATTGCTCTTATTTCAGCCATTTTTATGGCCGCTTTTCTTACTGCGTGCACAGCAGGTGCCCGGAGTACCATGTCACCTTCTGCAGAGGAAGGGGGCAGATTACAGATAGTTACGACTATTTTCCCTGAATATGACTGGGTTATGAACATACTTGGAAATAATCCGGCCGGTGCCGAAGTTACCATGCTGCTTGATAACGGTGTTGATCTTCACAGTTATCAGCCCACGGCTGAGGACATATTAAAGATATCGGCCTGCGATATGTTTATATACGTGGGCGGTGAGTCCGATGAATGGGTGGAGGATGCCCTTAAGGAAGCTGTCAATAAGGATATGGCTGTCATTAATCTTCTTGATATTCTCGGTGACTCTGTCAAGGAAGAGGAAGTAGTGGAAGGCATGCAGGAAGAAGAGCATGACCATGAACATGAGCATGAAGAAGGCGAAGTGGAATACGATGAGCATGTATGGCTGTCTCTCCGTAATGCAGCCACACTTACCGGACACATTTCAGATGAGCTTCAGAGAATAGATGAAAAGAATGCGGACATCTATAAGAAAAATGCCGATGACTATATCGCCAAACTCAATGCTCTTGATAAGCAGTATGCCGACGCCGTATCTGCCGCTTCGGTTAAAACCCTGCTTTTCGGAGACAGGTTCCCTTTCAGATACCTTACGGATGATTACGGCCTGTCATATTATGCCGCATTTGTCGGATGTTCCGCCGAAACGGAAGCAAGCTTTGAAACGATCACTTTTTTAGCCCAAAAAGAAGATGAACTTTCATTGCCTGCAGTAATGACAATAGAAGGTAAGGATAAAAAGATCGCTGAGACGATCGTGCAGAATACGGAAGGTAAGGATCAGCAGATACTTACCATGGATTCCATGCAGTCCACTACATCAAAGGATGTTGAAAACGGTGTAAGCTATCTGTCGGTTATGGAGAATAACCTCTCGGTTCTTAAAGAGGCTCTTAAATACGCTTCTGTATAATATCTTTTTCTGCTGCTTGGAGTCCTGATCCCGGTTTCGCTTGCGATCATCCTCTCATATATCCGCACAGCCGGGATAAGATCGGCTGTGCAGGTTATAATGCTTCTGCCGCATTTCCTTTCATGGGTAATTGTAAGTTATTTTGTGTATGCCTTTCTGTCCCCGGACAGGGGCTTTATAAATGTGCTGTTAAGAAACGCAGGCGCTTCGCCGGTCAATTTCTACACGGAACCGGCAGTATGGCCCTGTATTCTGGTGCTTACACAGCTTTGGAAGAACTCCGGTTATTCAATGCTCCTCTACTATGCGAATATCATGGGTATAGATCCCGAGCTGTATGATCTGGCGGCAGTAGACGGTGCCGGCGTTAAGCAGGTCATAAGGCATGTGATCCTTCCTTCGCTGAAGAATGTGATCACAGTGATGGTCATCCTTAATCTGGGACATATCCTCTCTTCGGATTTCGGATTATTCTATCAGGTGACACGTAACTCCGGATCCATTCAGCAGGTGACACAGACCATTGATGTCTTTGTGTTTAAGGCTCTTACCGAGCAGTCCAATTACAGCTTCAGTGCCGCTGCGGGCCTTCTTCAGAACGGTATCGGCTGCGTCATACTTCTTATCGCGGACCGGATGATCAAGAGGATAGATCCCGAGGGAGGTGTGATATGAGTAAGGTCACGGGAACGGAAGCCTTGAACGGAAGTATAAGGGGTCTTGGTAAAGGCGCGGATACTGTCATAAGTGTGCTCATGTTAATAATATCGGCCGTTATCCTGCTCCCGGTAGTGTTTATCGCAGTGATCTCCTTCTCGTCAGAGGATTCGATAGCAAGGTACGGATACCGGTTTATTGCAAAAGAATGGTCTTTGGATGCATACAGATATCTGGGACGAAGTACGGAATATATCCTCAATTCCTTTGGGATAACGATTGTTATTACGTTAGTGGGAACTATCCTGTCCCTGATGCTCATAAGCACGATGGCTTATGCTATCAGTCAGAATGATTTCAGGCTACGAAGGCTCTACACGGCGCTTATCATGCTGCCGATGTTCTTTGGAGGCGGACTTGCGGCTTCATATGCCGTTAATACCCAGATATTCGGTCTTAAGAATACGATTTTTGCGCTTATACTGCCGACAGCATGTTCAAGCTGGTATATAATAGTCATGCGCACATATTTTAAGAATAATATTCCCGGGGAGATACTTGAGGCCGCCAGGATAGACGGGGCTTCGACCTACAGGATATACATTCAGTTCGTGCTGCCCCTGTCACGGCCGATACTCATAACGGTGGGTATATTCGAGGCCTTTGGTTATTGGAACAGCTGGTATGAGAACCTGTTATACACCGATTCAAATCACAGGCGTTATTATACCCTCCAGTATGTTCTTTATAATCTCGGAAGGAGCGCGGCCGCTCTGACTTCAAACGAGGGTATTTCCGGCGGGGCGGTGGCCAAGGTGCCCTCTGAATCCTTCAGAATGGCACTGGCGGCCGTCATTATCGCTCCGATCATTATTTCATATCCTTTTTTCAGGAAATATCTTGTTAAGGGGCTTACCGCCGGAGCAGGGAAATAAGTGTCAGGTGTGACGGATGCGGAAGAAGTTTTAAGAGCTATAGAAGGAGAATCTGTATACGCAGGCATCGGGGAT
>DPZM01000207.1:3080-11362 GCA_003535955.1 Lachnospiraceae bacterium
TATCGACGATTTCCAAGGAGGTAGTATATGAGAGACTTGACAGGATATTTAAAAAGAGTGATACCTGTACTTCTGGCGGGTACAATGGTCCTGACAGCGGTTCCGCTGACTGTTTATGCGGATCTCATCGATGAGGAGAGTGACTTGCTTATCGCTGTGGATGAGGATGTGACCGCTCAGTATGGTATGGATAAAGGCGATGATTATGAGAGTTCTGAAGTTATCGAAAAAACTTACGAGGGTAACGGAACCTTAAGCGAAGCTGATCAGGAGGATCCGGATGCTTTGCTTGAAGGCTATATTGACCGGCTTGTCAGAGAAGAAATGTATGGCGACGGTGAAATAACCCCTGACGGGGTTGCGCGAAGGGAATCGCTTGTTGGTGCAAATCAGTATATGTATGACTTTCTGTCAGAGAAGATTCAAGATGTCGCAGCGGGCAAAATATCATCAACGGTTTTTGACACAGGGACTATCGATCTTAAACCCTATTTGGGAAGCAAATACTCATTCACAAAAGAGGAATTGGGTGTAAGTGATCTGTACAGTAATGAGGCAGTGAATGCGGTCCTGGAAAAAGCCGGTATTGATATGAGTCAGCTGTTAGACGCTTTGCTTACGGATTATCCTTATGACCTGTACTGGTTTGACAAAACATACGGTTATTCCTATTCATGGAGCCCTTCGACAAATATATCCGGAAATAGGCTTTCGGTTTCAAGTGTATCCTATACCATACAGATGTATGTATCTGCCGATTACAGTAAGAATTCATATACCCAGACCACGAATGTTAATACCACTAAGACCGGTGCTGCGAGCAATACCGTATCTAAGGCTGTTCAGGTGGTGGAAAAAGCGGTATCGGAAGGCTGCAAAACCGATTACGAAAAGCTGAAATACTATAAGACGTATATATGCGACAGCACTACATACAATAAAAGTGCTGCTGCCGGAGGAATAGCTTACGGTGACCCATGGCAGCTTATATATGTTTTCGACGGAGATCCGTCCACTACTGTAGTATGTGAAGGATATTCCAAGGCATTTAAACTCTTGTGCGATCTTTCAACCTTTAATTATTCATCTTTTGACTGCTATCTGATGAGCGGTAAGATGGATGGAGGTAACCATATGTGGAATACCGTCAGAATGAATGACGGCAAATACTATCTTGTTGATGTGACGAATTGTGACAATGACTACGGTGTGGAGGATAACAGGCTGTTCCTTGTAGGAAGTCCTTCGGCGAGCGCTGCATCTTTTTCGGTAATAAGGCCGGATCTTCCGGTTTCCTCAACATCTTATCTTGTTGGGGACACAATACAGTACGCTTATGATAATGATACGATCGCTCAGTTTACCGAAACCGAGAGAACGCTCGCCAAAGACGCTTATGATCCGTCTTCCGCTCCTGAGCCCGAACCGGATATAAACGTTTCGGTGACTCTTGATGCCAACGGCGGAGCGGTTGATACCGATAAGATCACGGTAGTATACGGGTCTGTATACGGAACGCTTCCGACACCATCATTTGAAGGTAATAACTTCGAAGGCTGGTACACGTCAAAATCAGGCGGGGACAAGGTACTGAGCACTACGACCGTTACAAATAAAGACGCACATACGCTGTATGCTCATTGGAGTCCTGTCTCCAGTCCGGAAGATCCTGAAGAACCCGAGGATCCTGAAGATCCCGAAGATCCCGAAGATCCCGAAGATCCGGATGATCATAAGGTTGTGCTTAATGTGGCTGTTGTAGAGGGCGGGAAGATCCTTAATCCCGATCTTGCCAAGACCGGCGAGGACGGCAGGGATTACTTGATCACAATCGGCGATAAAAGGATTGCAGCAGTAAACAACAAGGGAATGATCCAGGGTAAAAAGGCCGGGACCACGACGGCAACCGTAATTAAGAAAGACAGGGAATATACAATTAATATATCGGTTGTCAAGGCCGGTTTCACTGCCAAAACCTACAGGATAAACACAGGAGATACGGTTTCGCCCATCTTTACAACGGAGGCTGAAATATCATCATATTCTTCGTCCAAGCCCGATATCGCACAGGTATATCCCGCGGCCGGAGGATTATATGTTGTTGCTGACAAAAAAGGTACTTCCAGGATAACTGTCGTATGTAACGGTAAAAAATATACGGCCACGGTTAATGTATACGATCCCTGCATTGACGGAGTGAGTACGCTGATCCTGGATAACAAAACATCCGCGCTGAAGGTTAAGAACGGTTACGGAAAAACAACATGGGAGTCGGATAACAATGATGTGGTTACCGTGAAGAATGGTAAGATAAAGGGTCTGTCAAAAGGCACTGCAACAATAACCGCGGTTAACAACGGCCGGATCATGACGAAAGTGATAAAGGTTTTTAAAGTCCCGGAATTCGAGCAGGAGAAATATGTAACAAGTGTGGGAACGCCTGTCAGTGTTGTGTTGAAAAGGGATGACGATCAGGGAGACCCTGTATACAGTGTGAATAACGGAAGGCTTGCCGAAATAGATGAAGACGGCATCCTGATACCGAAAGCGAAGGGTACGGTAAAGGTAACCGCGATCCTCGACGGCAGGAAGTATACAGCGCAAGTGAAGATAAACCCATAGTCATGAAGCAGGTATTTGACACGATGAGTGAAGCCACGGGAGTTGACTTTACCGAGATCATGAGAGCCGGTACATATGATGCCAGGGTCAACCGTAATGTGAACCTGTCCGGTAATGCTCTGAATGTGCACATGGACAGGGCTGCAAAGGAAACAAGAGAAACAAAAGATACGGAATAAACAGTCCATGCTATTGGACATTTTATACCTCCCCGTCTGATATGATATTACCATCAGATGCGGGAGGTGTTTTTATGAGGATATATACTAAGTATTGTAAAGGCAGGGATAAGCGGATTGGTGAGGATACACTCCGTGGGATGATTGCGGGAGTGGGCGGAGGTATACTGTGCTGGCTGGGATTTAATATGCTGGTTTTTATCGGGAATCCGTTCTTCGGAGCAGCCGTTCTGTTGATATGGTTCATATATATGATATGCGGGATTCTATATTTTACGAGGTAATGGAATTATTTGGGGTTGACATTTGTGATGACAGGGTGTATTCTTAAAGCATAAACCGACCGGCGGTCGGTCGGGAGCGTGGATCATACCGGAACCGTCAGATATGCTAAGTCGAGCGAGGCGGGCCAAAGAGAGGATGAAGCGAAATGAAAAATAATGCGGCGGAAAATAATGCAATAAAAAGTAATACAACGAATAATAATGCTAAGAAAAGTAATTTCGGTAAGTTTATGCTCCTGTGGGGCGGCGAGCTTATATCATCGATAGGCGGCGGGCTGACAAGCTTCGGACTCAGTGTATATGTATTCAGGATGACAGGGTCTGCATCGGCAACGGCTCTTGTTGCCCTGCTTGCGTTTCTGCCGACCCTTCTTTTGAGCGTTCCGGCAGGAGTGCTGGCAGACAGGATGGACAGGCGGCTTCTTATGATCATAGGGGACGGATGTTCGGCGATAGGAATTATTTATATCCTTATCTGTATGTTAAGGGGAGGAGCAACCCTTACTCAGATATGCATCGGTGTGACTGTAAGCTCCATATTCTCAGCCCTGCTTGAGCCTGCGTACAGGGCCACGATAACCGACCTTCTTGATAAGGATGAATACACAAAGGCAAGCGGGATCGTGGGACTTGCGGGAAGCGCAAGATACCTTATATCTCCCCTGATCGCAGGATTGCTGCTTGCAGTTTCCGATATAAGCCTTCTGCTTATGATCGATATATGTACCTTCTTCCTGACGGTCATTGCAACCCTTATTGTAAGGAGTCATCTTGAGGCTAAGAAGGAAGAACATACAACATCCTTCATGGCCGACCTTAAGGAGGGCTGGGGTACGGTAACAGGGAACAGGGGAATACTTCTCCTTGTATTGATGACATCGGGCGTAACGCTCTTTATGGGTGCCATACAGATATTGTCTGAGCCCATGATCCTTGATTTTGCCGACAGCAAGACTCTGGGGATCACGGAAACCGTGTGTGCATCGGGAATGCTGGTATCCGGAATACTGCTTGGGATCCGTGGTATAAAGGGAGGATATGTCAGGTTCTTATCCGCTTCATTGTGCGGCTGCGGGATCGCGATGATATTCTTCGGAATGCGTGAATACATTCCGCTTATCACTGCTGCGGGTTTTTCGTTTTTCTTCATGCTTCCCTTCGCGAATTCCTGTCTTGACTACCTGACCCGCACCAATATTCCCGATGAGCTTCAGGGCAGGGCCTGGGGAGTTATAGGCTTCATATCACAGCTTGGATATGTTGTTGCTTACGGTCTTTTCGGAGTACTGGCCGATGCGGTGGCAGGATGGACCGGACAGGGCGTAGGCCGGGGCGCAGGGATCACGATAATGGTATCGGGACTAATCATGGCGGTGATCGCCATGGCAATATCTTTTAATAAGGACATACGGAAGTTGGAGTCGGCAGGATTGACCTCGGTAGGGGTGAATGCAACGGAATTGGCGGCGGTGGCTGGTTCAGGACAGGAAAGCGCGGTGGAAATATGATCATAAAATGAACCGCCCTAAAGGATTGGCTTTACGCCCGGGAAGTGTTCCCATGTTTTGTAAGGAGAGAATTATGGCTGAATCGAAGAGTGCTGAAGAGAGAAGAGAGGAAATAATGGATGCCGCGGCCGGCTTGTTTTCGACCAAGGGATACGAAGAGACGACCACGACGGACATCATGAAGAAGGTGGGGATCGCGAAGGGAACCCTGTATTACCATTTCTCATCCAAGGAGGAGATACTTGATGCCATGGTCGAACGAATGGGCAGGCGGCTCATAGCTGCGGCAAGGGCCTGCGCGGCCACTGACGCGCCGGTATACGAGAGGTTTCTTAAGGTGATGCTGTCCCTTAACGCGAACAGTATAGGGGGCGAAGACCTTATTGAGATCATGCACCAGCCAAGGAACGTGCTCATGCATGAAAAGTCACGCGCCATGGTGATCCGCGAAGCAGGACCTGTTCTTGCCGGCCTCGTAAAAGAAGGCGTGGATGAGGGGCTATTTGACTGTAAATATCCGGAGCAGACCGTTGAAATGATCATGGTTTACGTCCTTATCGCATTTGACGGCAGCTGTATCATTAAAGCCGGTATGGAGCCAGAGAGGATAGACGGCTTTATCGCCATCATCGAGAGGATGCTTGGGGCAAAGAAGGGTACTTTTGATTTTGTAAGACAGCTGTTCTGAAACCTGTGAAGATACACATCGTGAATTCCGATGGCATAAAATCACCGGTTTCCAAAGAAAAGGCTGTATGCCCAGGAAGCCTTATGAAAGAGAAAACTCTGAATCCGATATGCTGCGGAGGAAAATCTACCGGCTGCTTAAAACGGCGGGCTTTGTCAGAGAAGAGAGGTTAGCTGTATGAACATGCATATAAAGATGCTTAAAAATGATTTTGCGAAAAAGGGGTGGAAGAATGCTATCCTGTATGCCTTCATGTTCATGTCCGTTCTTATCGCATCCCTTGTCGTCCTTATGCTCACGCAGCTGTTCACTTCGATAACCGGGATGTATGAGACGGCCCGTCCTCCCCACTTTCTGCAGATGCATATGGGGGAATTGGATAAAGAGGATATAGAGGAGTTTAACGAGGGCTTTCCGGGGCTTATCCATTCCCGGATCATACCCATGATAGATGTGCACGGTGAGGACATTACCGTTAGGGGACAGACAGGTACTTACACGATGGCCGACTGCAGGCTTGATATAAGCCTTGTTGAGCAGAACGACGGATACGACGTCCTTCTTGATGATGAACGCTGCCCCGCAAAGGTTTCACGGGGAGAGATCGGGGTTCCCGTTATCATACTTGATATGTACGATATATCGGACGGTGATGTGATCACTCTTGCGTCAGGCGGTGAGACATATGAATTCAGGGTGTCGGCGATAGTATATGATGCGATGATGAATTCGACCATGTGCTCATCTACGAGGTTTTTAATAAGTGATGATGACTTTGCCGGGATGCTTGATAAGGTCGGTGAGACAGAGTACCTTATTGAAGCTTATTTTACGGACAGCTCCCTGGCCGCATCCTATCAGACCGCATACGAGCAGTACAGCCCGGAACTTCCCCGCAACGGGCAGGCTATCACATATACAATAATATTTCTCTTAAGCGCCCTGACCGATATTCTGACTGCCATGGTATTCGTTCTGGCGGGCATCCTCCTTATAACGATCGCGCTTTTGTGCCTGAAATATGTGATCATGGCAGAGCTTGAGGACGATATAACCGAGATAGGCACAATGAAGTCGTTAGGTATCCCTGAGAAGGGGATACGGAACCTGTATCTTATGAAGATAAGGATACTGATGATCGCAGCATGTGTGACCGGATTCATCGTATCCCTCTTTATGGCACCGGCCCTTACGGGACATATCAGCAGGTATTTCGGCAGACAGCCGGTAACCGCGGCCGGATATCTGCTGTCAATCTTATCCATTGTGCTTACTTACTTTATCATAATGACAAGTGCAAGAAGGATCCTGTCTAAGATCAGGCACAGGACTATTGTCGATCTTCTTGTTACAGGAAGGGGCTTTGGTAAGGAAAACAGGGTACACGGAAGCCTTGCAGGGGCGCCCTCCCTTCCGCTAAACCTCCTTGTCGGGATCCACGAGGCAGGGCATGGATACGGCATCATATTCGCTCTCATGCTAATTGCAACAGTGCTTATAATGATACCCCTAAGGTCCCTGCAGACCATGAAGGATAAGGACTTCGTTACCTATATGGGAAGCCCTGTCTGCAGTCTGCTGATCGAGGCAGACCAGGGTGAAGGATTGGAAGAAAGAAACGAGCGCCTTTATAAAGAAATAGATAGTGAGATTAAAAACGGACATATCGGGAAAGCGGATATCTTAAGAAGGGTCCGCCTGCAGGCACTTAACAGCGAGGGTGAAGCCGTGGGAGTACATACTGATTCAGGTCCCGCGGCCGGCCGGGGAATAGTATATTTGAGCGGGACGTCTCCCCTTACGGATAAGGATATAGCCCTGTCGTCTCTTATGGCTGATGAGCTTGGCAAGCAGGTCGGAGACCCGGTCAGAATCATTACCGGCAAGCATGAATACGATATGCAGCTGTGCGGAATATACCAGGATGTAACGAGCGGAGGCAGGACGGCCAAGGCCGTGTGTGACTTTGCAGGGATTGAAGCTGAAAAGTATACATATATGGTTGACATAACATCCGAAACAGACGGTGAAGTCATGGCGGATATGCTTAGGGATAAGCTGGGGGCAGGTTACAGTATCGAGAGCATGGACAGCTTTCTTGATCAGACACTTGGCGGTGTCACGGGGAGGATAGGGAAGTCCATATACATGATACTTGTGATAGGCATCGTGATCACGGTACTGATGGTAGTCCTCTTTATGGAATTAAGGCTTACAAGGAATGCACCTGCGCTTGCCGAGAAGATCATGATGGGGATTGATTTTGCCTCAATACGTTTACAGGAGCTATATCCCATGCTGATACCGGCACTTTGGGGAAGTCTTGCGGGAACGCTTGTGACCGAGATGCTTGGAGAGAGGATCGTGAGCGGCCTTTTCTCGCTGCTGGGGCTTGGTATTTCAAGCATTTCCTTTGCATCCATGTCGGTGTTAAGCCTTGTCATACCGGTTGGGCTGGTTTTAGTCCTTGCCGCAACGACCATCGCTTCGTGTATGAAAATAAGCAGGATAGATGTAGTTGAGTTCTTTAATAAGTGAGGTAGAGCATGAAGGATACTATAAAGGCCAATGGAACAAAAACGGTGCAGATGGATACGCAAAGAGTACAGGGAAGCAAAAACGGCATTATCAGGGCAGAAGGATCAATCCCCGGCCGGATGGATACACAAAGAGAACAGGGAAACAAAAACTGCATTATCAGGACAGAAGGATTAACCAGAGATTACGGGAATGGTAACGTACTTACGGACGTAGATCTTGAAATAAGCAGGGGTGAGTTCGTTGCCGTAATGGGCCAGTCGGGTTGCGGCAAGTCGACCCTGCTATACTGTATGAGCGGAATGGACAAGCCGACATCGGGAAGAGTGATCTTTGCGGGAACGGATATGGCGTGCCTGACAGATAAAATGATGCAGGAGCTGCGGCTTAAAAGGATGGGATTTGTCTTCCAGAAGACAGGGTTTCTTAAGAACCTCAATATAATGGACAATATCCTGTATCC
>DPZM01000207.1:11491-11978 GCA_003535955.1 Lachnospiraceae bacterium
GACCATGTGGCAGACCATGATATCCGCAAGGTTTCGGGCGGGCAGCTGCAGCGGGCAGCCATATGCAGGGCCATGATAAACCATCCGGATATCCTCTTTGGGGATGAGCTAACGGGTGCCCTTAATTCCTCATCCACTAAGGAAGTCGTTTCAATAATCGAACAGATAAACAGGAAGGGAACAACTGTCCTTCTTGTAACCCATGATGCCAATGTTGCCCTCCACGCAGGCCGCATAATCTACCTTCAGGACGGCAGGATAATGGATACCCTTATCCTTGGAGAGTATGATCCCGGGGATGTTTCCGGCCGCGCAGATACGATGAAGGGCTGGCTTTCAGATATGAAGTTCTGAAAGCCTCAAATAATCCGGTTATTATGCAAATATAATGTGTCAGGTAATGTATCAAGTAATGTGGTATGTAATGCGTAAAGTAAGTGTCATGTAATATGTTATGCAATGTATCAAGTAAGTGTCAGGTAATGTG
>DPZM01000207.1:12079-14533 GCA_003535955.1 Lachnospiraceae bacterium
GTAATGTGTCAAATAAAAGTACTTGACTTTCATAACAAATATACGTATATTCAAAATCAGTTCTGTTATTTCTGCTTGAGCCCATCGGTTCAGTGGCTTATATATCAGCCGCAATAATCCTGTTTTTGAGATTGAGTAGTTAATAGCTGCTATTTCGCACTGGTTTTTTAAGTTACAACTGATTTTCCAACAAATGGCACGCATATATTGTATTGGAGCTTTTTGCGTGTCCGTATATGAAAAGCGAAACACGCCCGGCAAAAAATAGGCGTAGGCGCATGTCATTTTTCACATAAGATCAGAAGATTTATCGAGAACTTACACGCACCTGAAACAATTGAATAGTTGACGTGTTTACAATTTCGATGCTTGACACGCATCTTCATTGTGTATTATGAATCGCGTGGCGCATATCATTTCATCTACAGATTGCTTACACGCACTATATATTTATAATTCCGAATGCGTGCTGATGTTATCAATTCTTCTGAATTATTTACACTCCGGAAAGACTTATTTGCTTTACGACGTGTCTTGGTCCAACCATCCAATAAGATGTCGACATGCGAAAACCATCTATGGTTCCGGTGGCATGTTTGCAATTCGTAAACTGTATTATATTCCCCCAATTAAGGAAGGATACTACCCGGTCACAGCTATGCAACAGAGTGAAGAAAAAGCGGAAGAAGCGGAAACAACAGAAACATCAGAAAACGATACGATATAAATTACATAAAAAGGAGTGAATTACAATGGAGGATTACAGAAGACAATTGGAACAACAGGTTGAACAGGTAGATCAGCTGATAGCATCTGTTGAAAAACGCCTGACAAACACTAAGAATGTTAAGAAGCAAAAGATACGTATCTCGGTTAGAAAAAATGGTTTTCAATATTATCGGCTTGATGATACCGGAAAACGTATTTACGTCAAAAGAGATGACATGCAACTGGTGAAGAGTTCCGTGCAGCGCGATTATGATGAGATAACAATGGATGCATTGCGAACTGTCAGGTACAGAATTGAACGGTTTCTGAAATTATATAATCCATATGCAGTGGAAGAAATCTATAATAGGCTGTGTGACGCACGCAAAATCCTGATCGATCCGATCATTCCTACGGATGAGGTTTTTGTCAGGAATTGGAGACAGGCTCATGCTGGAGGGCAGAATGAATACCCTGCGGAAACAACTTATCTTACAGATTCAGGTGAATCCGTAAGATCCAAGTCGGAAAAAATACTGGCTGATATGTTTCTGAAATATGAAATACCCTATTGCTATGAACCCCGATTGGAATTTAATAACGGAAAAGTAGTATATCCCGACTTTGCTCTTCTCAATATCCGGACACGAAAAACCATATTCTGGGAACACTTTGGATTGATATCAGATGGAGAATACGCTTCTCATGCACTTGAAAAACTCAATGCTTACGAGGCAAGCGGCTATATTGCGGGAGATAATCTGCTTTATTCAATGGAATCCGAACGGATGCCGCTGGATGTAAGGACCATAGAAGAAAAGGTAAGACAATACCTGCTTTGACCGGTAATATTTACATTGGCTGCCCATTACATATATGAACATAATATAAATATATTGATCATTTCAGCCTTTCTGATCCACTTGATTTCAGAGAAAGATGTATTATAAGACATATAATAGTAAAGTCAGACCACAAATATCGGATAGTTCCGGATAAAATATGGTTCCTGATAAAAGATAGTCATGTTAAATGATAGTTCCTAAGAAAAGATGGTCATGTTAAATGATGGTTCCTAAGAAAAGATGGTCATGTTAAATGATAGTTCCTAAGAAAAGATGGTCATGTTAAATGATGGTTCCTAAGAAAAGATGGCTATGTAAATTGATGGTTCCTGATAAAAGATAGTCATGTTGCCTTCTTCATATGGATAATTGATAGATAATTGATGATTATACATGCCAAGAATGGTTTCTATTACAAGGGCGTGCCAATTTAAGGTATATAATTGGTGGGTTTGCTGCTGATATACATGCATTTAAAACAGCTGAGTCAATTTACGTGTCAGCTATATGGTTGTCTGACACGCAGATCAGCCGTATTGATAATACTACGTGCTTAACACATCAATTGTCAGCACGCTGTAAATAGTTTACAGCCCTATCGCGTGTCTCTGAATCTTTTTATAACCGGATAACGACACGCATACGAGCAAAATCAGTTCAAATGCACGTTGCTGACCATTTATTTATTATATTTTAGACACGTAGAACCGAGGTTAGCTTTCAAATGCGTGTGCCAGAATATATTTACAATAAAATATCAGCACGCATATAAGATCTGAAGGCTAAATTGCGTGTCAACAACACTCATCAAATAGGAGAAAAAGATTTATGTGTGAAGGAAGAGAGGGAAGATGAGAAAATAGAACAAGAAAAAGGACAAGAAAAAATAAGAAAGTAAAAT
>DPZM01000062.1 GCA_003535955.1 Lachnospiraceae bacterium
GGGTGATATCTTCAGGATGGATGAAGTCATGAGTGCCTGGCGGTACGTCCGTAAGGATACCGGGACCAACTGGAATTCACTGTCCATGAAAAGGGACCTTATAAAGGATGACTGTTACCTTAACACAACCATGACCAAATGGGTGGAGGAAGCCGTGGGTCTTACCGACCACGCTGCCATCCGCTGTAAAAAGGATTTCCTCACCGCCCTTAACATGTACCTTCATAAACCAACCGGGGATAACGGAAAATTTGTGAAGGATATGTTTGAATACAATATCAGACATGTGGTGATGAACGATAGGAAGACATCTTTATTTATTTATAGTCTGAGGTGTATTGCAGAGAAGTTGTTACACATCGATGCTTAACCGGACGCACGAGTATTGAGCGAAGCGGAATACATTTTAGCCGAGAGGAAGAGTGCTCCCCGATTGGATTGAGGGGAGAGTGGTGAGTCGAGGCATGGATGCCGAGTCGAACCCGGTACTCTGACGGTTCGGATGAAATCGTATAACGCGAAGCGGACGAACTTAGGTGAAATATGATTATTGTACGATTCACAAGCGGCCTTGGAAACCAGATGTTTCAGTATTCCTTCTACCGCTTCTTAAAAGACCTATACAGCGACATCCCGGTCAAGGCCGACCTTACCTGGTTCTACGCCTACAATGACCATCACGGATACGAACTTGAGCGCATCTTCGGCAGTGTTCCGGGGTCTGGTTTCTCGGTTGAGGAAGCAGGCAAGGGCGAGATATTTAAGGCCACCGGCCTTATCCCGAATATGGTTAAGGGCGGAGGGAAAGGTTCAAGAACCTTCGAGAAGTTCAGAAGATATCCCAACCGCATCATCCGGGAATTCACACAGAAAAAAAGAGAACCATATATGATAGACCAGCTGTCAGGCAAGATAAGCAATGAAGACCTGGCCGACGGAAGCAATGAGATGTATGAAAAGGTCACGCATCTTGATACATCAAAGGACTGGTATATCTGCGGCTTCTGGATCGAGGAGAAGTATTTATATAATAGACTTGATGAGATTAAAAGGCATCTGGTCTTTCCGGAAATTGCGGATAAAAGGAACAAAGAACTTGCGGATGAGATCGGATCCTGTGATTCTGTGAGCATCCATGTGAGAAGGGGCGACTATTTATCCAAAACTTATGAGAATATGTTTGTAACCCTGGGCAGGGATTATTATGAAAAAGCAGTCGGTTACATCAAGGGCAGGACGGATAAGCCCCGCTTTTTTATATTCTCCGATGATGCTGATTTTGTAAAAGAAGAATTCACATGGCTTGAAAACAAGTGTATCGTAAGCGGTAATGAGGGTGAAGACAGCTTTAAGGACATGCAGCTTATGAGCTTATGTAAGCATAATATAATCGCCAATTCAACCTTCAGTCAGTGGGGGGCTCTCCTTAATGCAAATGAAGGGCACATTACCGTATATCCGGCTGCATATCTTAAAGACCGGGATAATGAGGTAAAAAAGATGCCGGGATGGGTGCGCCTGTAAAGTATTGGATTTTTAATGATCTTTTAATCTTTTCTCAAAGATGGGTTAATTTATTAATCCTATATTGGATACTGTCAGGAGGACATGAGGGTCGATCCCGGGGACCGGGTCATGGGAGCCTGACAGAAACAATAAAAAACATATGAGAAAAGAGAGGGAAATATAATGGATGATTTCGAAAAGGTTGAAAAGTTAAGGCAGAAAGCCAATGTTACTTACGAAGAAGCAAAGGAAGCGCTTGATAAGTCGCAGGGAGACCTGCTGGATGCAATGATCTATCTTGAAGGCCAGGGTAAGGTTTCAAGCGAGGAACAGACGAGCAGATCAACGACTTATGAGGGGCAGACAGACCTTGTGGATGTAAGGGATACTGTTGATAAGGAAGACAGGAAGAACAGGAAAAGCGAGAGGACACTCGGTCAGAAGATCAGGCACTTATGCCACCTTATCTGGATCAAGATGAAAGACAATAAGTTTCTGGTTGAGCGCAGGGGTGAGAAGATAGTTACCCTTCCGGTATGGGTGCTCATACTTGCACTGTTTGTTTCATTCTGGACGGTTGGAGTGGTTCTTATCGTTGGTCTCTTCTTCGAGTGCAGATATGAGATCGCAGGGCCCGATGATCTGAGCGTAGTGAATAATGCTTTTGATAAAGCGGGCGATGTTGTGGATAAGGTTAAGGACGAAGTAGATAAGTTATAAGATTATCCTTAAGGAGCTTAAATTGAGTACACGCATTTTAGTTGTTGAAGACGAAGAAAAGCTGGCAAGGTTTATTGAGCTGGAGCTTGTCCATGAAGGGTATGAGGTCAGTAAGGCATTTGACGGACGCAGCGCCCTTAATATGGCAGCGGAGGAGCATTTCGATCTTATACTCCTCGACATCATGCTCCCGGAACTTAACGGACTGGAAGTATTAAGAAGGATCAAAAACGAAGGGGCATCGGCTGCCGATGTCCCGGTTATTCTTCTTACCGCAAGGGATGCGGTCATGGATAAGGTATCCGGCCTTGATGCAGGGGCGGTTGATTATATCACCAAACCCTTTGCCATTGAGGAACTGCTTGCCAGGATCAGGGTGGCTCTTAAACTGTACCATAATCAGGACAGATCCGGCAGCGCGGGTCATTACGGGAATGATGATCCTTCCACAAAGGAAGAGGGAGTCTACACCTGGGATAAGCTGGTGCTTAACGAGAAGAAGCATATGGTCACATATGACGGACATGAGATAACCCTTACCAACAGGGAATTCCTGATGCTGAAGACTTTGCTTGCCAACAAGGATA
>DPZM01000228.1 GCA_003535955.1 Lachnospiraceae bacterium
CCTATAAACCCGAGAGTAATTCAATAGGAAGCGGACAGGTCCTAAAGGAACCCTATACCTTTGAAAAAGGACGTCTCATAGTATGGGAAATGACAGATATCCTTGTCCTTGACCTTGTTGAAAAGCATCTTATGACCGATCAGATCGTCCTCTATATCGGCTATGATATCGATAACCTCAAAAGAAATATGGAAGGTAAAACATTTACAGGAGAGATAACAACCGATTATTACGGACGGAACGTACCCAAGCCCGTACACGGGAGTGTTAATCTGAACGGATACACATCATCAACTAAGGATATTATAGATGCCGTTCTTGAACTGTATGACCGGCTGGTAGATCATGATCTGTATATAAGAAGGGTGACAGTTACAGCCAATCATGTCCTTGATGAGCAGGCGGCCTTAAGGACAAGGCAATACGAGCAGCTTGATCTTTTTACCGATTATGAGCAGCTTAAAAAGAAAGAAGAGGAAGAAAAGGAAAGGCTTAACAGGGAAAAGAACATACAGCATGCCGTTATAGATATTAAGAAGAAATTCGGTAAAAACGCCATTCTGAAGGGTACCAATTTCATAGAAGGAGCAATGACAAGAGAGCGTAATTCACAGATAGGCGGTCACAGATCATAGAAAAGGAAGAAAAATCAGAAACGGATATGAATAATAGTCATGAATATGATGATATCATAAATCTTAACAGGCCCAAAACAGGCCGTCATCCTAATATGTCAATAGAAAACAGGGCCGCTCAGTTCTCGCCGTTTGCAGCACTTACGGGATTTGACGCAGCCATAGAAGAACAGGCAAGGGAAACCGCAAATAATATCCTTGCAAGTGAGGAAGGTTATGTATTTGAAGAAGCACCGTAGGTGGATCAAGCTCGTTTAAAGGTTACTTAAACGTTTAAAGTCGGACTTTTTATATATGTGAGGATATGATATAATTTTTGATGTTGATCAATATTTCAATCATTAACAAGGGAGGTGGGATCATGCCCGCAGTTACAGCTTTAGTTGTGATCATTTTTCTGTTTATCATCATTCTGTTCAAGAGTCTGTGTATAGTTCCCCAGGCAAGCGCATACATAGTTGAGGAACTCGGCAAATACAAGACGACCTTGAGCGCAGGTCTTAACTTTATGTGGCCTTTTATCGACCGTGTTGTTAAGAAGGTATCCTTAAAGGAGCAGGTAGCGGATTTCGAACCCCAGCCTGTTATAACCAAGGATAATGTAACCATGATGGTAGATTCCGTGGTTTTCTTTCAGGTTTTCAATGCTGAGCTCTTCACTTATGGTGTTGAACGTCCCATAGCTGCAATAGAGAACCTGTCAGCAACTACCCTTCGTAATATCATAGGTTCAATGACGCTTGACGAAACACTTACTTCACGTGACAACATCAATGCCCAGATAACAGCCATACTTGATGAAGCTACCGATAAATGGGGTATAAAGGTCAGCCGTGTTGAAGTAAAGAATATACAGCCGCCCCGTTCCATTCAGGATGCCATGGAGAAGCAGATGAGGGCAGAACGTGAGAAGAGAGAAGCAATTCTTACGGCGGAAGGTAAGAAGCAGTCGGCGATCACTCTTGCAGAAGGCGAGAAGCAGGCAGCAATCCTTCGCGCTGAGGCTGTAAAGGAGCAGCGTATCCGTGAGGCCGAAGGTGAGGCTGAAGCACTTCTTGCTGTACAGAGGGCAAGGGCCGAATCCATCAAGCTTATAAATGAGTCGCACCCTTCCATGCAGTATCTTACGTTAAAGTCATACGAAACCGCAGAGAAGATGGCCGATGGTCAGGCAACCAAGATCATAGTCCCTTCCGAGCTTGCCAACTTATCGGGTACACTGACAGCACTTGCCGAAACGGTACACACTCAGCCGGCACCGCCTCAACATCCTGCCGGAAAGGGTGCACCCGTACCCGGAGTGAGAAGAGAAGTACAAAGGGAGACCGTTAAGCCTGCCGAACCCAGGCAGGGTATCATAGATCGTATGATAGGTGAATAATATGAATGCAATAGTTGCCCTGTTTCCTGCAATATTCAATGTCCTTATAGTAGCGATCATAATACTGAGCATAAGGAAAAGACTTACTGATAAGGGCGGCAGAAGAACCGCGATCAGAAAAGACGATCCATACGTAAACAATTTCAGTGAGATGGTAAGCCACTATAACAAGGTAAACAACAGATCATCAGGCCTGAAGATGGAAAACAGCCTGACTCTTAAGGATGACAGATCGTCCGACTGGATGGCCAAACAACTCAGGGAAGAAGCTGTGGCAATGGCAAGGGTCAGCGATATGTTTCAGCTTAAGCAGGATCACAAGAATAATTGTGAAGCTGAATTTATCAGGCGTTTTCATGAGTCTGCCTGCGATGCAGACGGAATTGATAATGGTCTGCCTCAAAAGAGGAGGGCTAAATAAATATTTTATTTGACAATGCAGATAATAGGTGCTAAGATACTTGAGTATGCCGCTTAGTGGGGTTATAAATGTGTTGTCAAGCACTACCGAAGCTAGCGAGTAATTAGAACAGGAGGTGCCATATGTACGCTATTATTGCAACCGGTGGTAAGCAGTATAAGGTTTCCGAGGGCGATGTGATCAAGGTTGAAAAACTTGGCGCTGAGGCTGGTGAGAGCGTTACTTTTGACCAGGTTCTTGCAGTATCCGATGATAAGCTTAAAGTTGGTAATGATGTGGCAGGCGCTACAGTAACAGCTACAGTTGTTGAGAACGGACGCGGTAAGAAGGTTATAGTATACCGTTACAAGAGAAAGAGCGGATATCATAAGAAGAACGGTCACAGGCAAGCATACACGCAGGTTAAGATCGATAAGATCAATGCTTAAGGATCGGATATGATTAAGGCTAAGGTTCTTACTCATAATGGAAGCTATCATTCATTTTCCTGCATGGGACATGCGGGATTAGAAGATATAGGTAAGGATATAGTATGCGCAGCTGTTTCAATGCTTGTGATCAATACAGCCAATTCGCTTGACAAGCTTACCGATAATAGGATCACAGCTACCGATGATAAGTATATTCAATGGGAATTTATGGATATACCTGATGAAAAGGGTAAGCTTCTGATGGATTCCATGGTAATGGGCCTTAAGGAGATCGAGAAACAATACGGAAATAATTATTTAAGACTAATGATCGAGGAGGTGTAAAAATGTTTGAATTGAACCTTCAATATTTCGCTCATAAAAAGGGAGTGGGTTCCACCAAGAACGGCAGGGATTCAGAATCCAAGAGGCTTGGAGCGAAGAGAGCTGACGGACAGTTCGTAAAGGCAGGTAATATCTTATACAGACAGCGCGGAACCAAGATCCATCCCGGCGTAAATGTAGGCCGCGGCGGTGATGATACATTGTTTGCTCTGGTAGACGGTGTACTCAGGTTTGAGAGAAAAGGAAGAGATAAGAAGCAGGCTTCTGTATATCCTGTGGAACAGTGATCACTTAAGGCTCTAAACTGAATGTTTAGAGCCAATTTTTTATCCGGGAGTTATTATGTTTGCGGACAGGGCTAAAATCTATGTAAGAAGCGGTAAGGGAGGAGACGGGCATGTATCCTTCAGACGCGAGAAATATGTACCGGACGGTGGTCCGGATGGCGGCGACGGCGGTAAGGGCGGCGATGTTATAGTAGAGGTGGATCCCGGCCTTAATACTTTGGCTGATTTTCGCCATGTCCGGAAATATAAGGCAGAAGACGGAGAGAATGGGGGCAAGCGCAACTGCAGGGGCAAAAACGGCAAGGATATAGTGCTTAAGGTTCCGGCCGGAACTGTCCTTAAAGAATATGAATCCGGAAGGATCATTGTGGATATGTCAGGTGACAACAAGCGTGTCACAATATTACAGGGAGGACGCGGCGGATGCGGTAACCAGCATTACGCAACCTCAAAAATGCAGGCTCCCAAATACGCCCAGCCCGGTCAGCCGGCAATCGAACTTGATATAGCTATGGAACTAAAGGTAATAGCTGATGTCGGACTATTGGGTTTTCCCAACGTAGGCAAATCCACATTGCTTTCAAGGGTATCAAATGCACGGCCTGAAATAGCCAACTATCATTTTACAACTATAAATCCCCATCTGGGTGTTGTGGATATGGATGGGATCAGCAGCTTTGTGATCGCGGATATCCCCGGACTCATTGAAGGCGCGTCTCAGGGCGTTGGGCTGGGGCATGATTTTTTAAGACATATTGAACGCACACGTGTATTGATCCATATTGTTGACGCGGCTTCAACAGAGGGACGTGATCCCATAGAAGATATATATGCTATAAATAAAGAGCTTAAGGACTATGACGAGAAGCTTGCTTTTCGTCCACAGGTCATTGCGGCTAACAAGGTGGATGCATTATTTTATGGCTTGGATAATGATCCGATAGAAAGGATAAAGAGAGAATTTGAGCCTCAGGGATATAAGGTTTTTCCGATATCTGCGGTAAGCGGGCAGGGACTTAAGGAACTTCTGTATCATGTCAGCCATATGCTTGATGAACTGCCCAAAGAACCTGTTGTATTTGAATCCGAATTCAGCGCGACCCGGAATGATTCTGATAACGAACCGTATACTGTAGAATACGACTTTAAGAATAAAGTATACAGGGTTGAGGGTCCAAAGATCGAAAAGATGCTCGGATATACCAACATCGAATCCGAAAAGGGCTTCCGGTTCTTCCAGAACTTCATGAAAGATAACGGTATCCTTGATGAACTCAGAAATTTGGGGATTCAGGACGGTGACACGGTATATGTATACGGACACGCCTTTGATTTCTACGAGTAGAATTGTATTTCCTTTGGGAAGGAGAAATGTTAATGACGAGTAAACAGAGAGCTTATTTAAAAGGTCTTGCATCTAATATGGAGCCCATTGTGCATGTCGGCAAGGCAAGTGCTTCTGCGGAGGTTGTAACATCCGTACAGGAAGCACTTGATGCCAGAGAGCTCATTAAAATCGGAGTTCTGAAAAACTGTGCCGATGATCCCCGCACAATAGCCGAAATTATATCCGAAAGGACTCATTCACAGATCGTGCATGTGATAGGCAAAAAAATAGTCCTTTATAAACCCAATAAGGACAAACCTAAGATCAAGCTGCCCTTAGATTGATAAACCACCCGGGAAATACATAACGTGAACAAAGCAAAAGACAAAAAAAAGATTAAAACAGGGATCATAGGCGGTACCTTTAATCCCATTCATGTGGGACATCTTATACTTGCCGAAAATGCATATGATAAGCTGGGGCTTGATAAGGTACTGTTTATGCCTACAGGAAGGTCATATCTTAAGGATCCTTCATCTATTCTCAGTGCTGACGACAGGATAGAACTTATCAATGAGGCGATAAAGGATAACGACCACTTTGAGCTGTCCGAATATGAAACATGTAAAACCGGTAACACATATACCTGTGAAACCTTAAGCGAACTTAATCGCCTTTATCCTGATGAGGAATTCTATTTTATCATCGGAGAGGATTCAATATATAATATAGAATCCTGGAAAGATCCTCAGACA
Organism: Lachnospiraceae bacterium; assembly: GCA_003535955.1. Taxonomy (GTDB): domain Bacteria; phylum Bacillota; class Clostridia; order Lachnospirales; family Lachnospiraceae; genus UBA2868. Next base: position 5,562 of record DPZM01000228.1, read on the forward strand.
ATATTCGATAACTGTATTCTTGTTGTCGCGCCAAGAGACCATGAACCCGATGATAAACTCATAAACATTAAAGACCATCTCAGGGATAAATTCGATGCGGACATTATACTCCTTGATGCGCCGGATATAGATATATCATCCAGTATGATAAGGAAAAGAATTGAAGAAAACCGTTCTATCAGATATTATGTCAGTGACGGAGTACGTGATATAATTATAAAGAAAGGTTTTTTCCAAAATAAATCAAACAGGGCAAATAATGAACAATAATTACGATGAAAAATTCATGTTTTCATTATATGACAAAGTACAAAAGGAGTTAAAGCACAAAAGGTTCATTCATTCTGTGGGTGTGGCCGGAACGGCAGCAGCTTTGGCGATGAAGTATGGAGCTGATGTATATAAGGCCCAGATAGCCGGAATCCTTCATGACTGTGCAAAATGTTATGATGATGATGAGCTTGTAAGGTTATGTAAAAAAAGAGATATTGAAGTCACATCTTTCGAAGAGGAACACGGCTTTCTCCTCCATGCAAAATACGGCGCCTTTATGGCAAAAGAAAAATACGAGATAGAAGATGAGGATATCTTAAGTGCCATAAGATGGCATACAACCGGACATGAAAATATGACTCTGCTTGAAAAGATAATATATATAGCGGATTATATAGAACCGTCAAGAAACAAGGCGCAAAATCTTGATCTATTAAGAGCTTTGGCCTTTAATTCTTCGGATATTGATGAAGTTCTTCTTCCTATAATGAAGGGAACGATAGAATACTTAAGAAAAGATGAAAGCAATCTGGATACGACCACTCTGGCCGCTTACAGATATTATAATGAAAAGTAGATCAATAAAGAGGAAAAAATGAACGAGACTGAAAATATTGTTAATATAAGCGTAGATGCTTTAAAAGATAAGAAGGCGGAAAATATAAAGGTCATTGATATAAGCGGAATAAGTATTATGGCCGATTATTTTATTATTGCAAGCGGAAGCAATATTAACCAGTTAAAGGCAATGTGTGATAATGTAGAAGAAAAGCTTGCTGCTGCGGGCATCCATAAGAAGCAGACCGAAGGATATGATAACGGGGGCTGGATACTGATGGATTACCGGGATGTTGTTATTCACATCTTTGATAAGGAAAGCAGAGCCTTCTATGATCTTGAAAGAATATGGAGTGACGGAAAAGATGTAGCCATATAGGCTACATCTTTCTGAATACACCGAAAACCTTACCGATTATCTCACAATTATCAACTATTATAGGATCCATCGAATCATTCTCGGGCTGGAGCCTTATATGGCCATCTTCCTTATAGAAGGTCTTTACGGTTGCCGAATCATCAATAAGGGCAACTACCACATCACCGTTCCTGGCCGTATCGGTACATTCCACGAATATCTGATCGCCATCCATTATACCAATATTTATCATGGATTCACCCTTAACCTTCAAGACAAAAACTTCATTATTGGGTACTATTTCCATAGGAAGAGGGAAGTATCCGTTTATATTCTGCTCGGCAAGTATTGGAAGGCCTGCCGCAACCTGTCCCACAATGGGAATAGATGTCATTTCCTGTCTTACCATCTGAAAACTGTCATCCATTATCTCAATAGCACGGGGTTTGCTGGGATCCCTTCTTATATATCCGTTCTTCTCAAGCGTCTCAAGATGAGCATGAACGGATGAAGTTGAACGAAGCTTAACTGCTTCGCATATCTCCCTTACTGCAGGCGGATAGCCCCTCTCAAGTGTTACCTTCTTGATAAAATCAAGAATTTCCTGTTGTTTCGCAGTTATCTTACCGTAAGCCATATTATTCCTCCTTATAATTATGATCAGTACATTTGTTCTGATTCATCAAAAGTATAGCACCATATCTGCCAAAATGCAAACATATATTCTGAAAAAATGTTCGTTAGTATATGATATTTCTTTTCCCAAATCCTTGCATGCAAGATGAGAATCAGGTAAATTATTTATGTATTGCCTTGTCGATCATCTTCCTTATCAAGTTCTTCCTTGCGGTATAGAGGGTTCCCGATCCCGGAAAATGATACATGGCAGATAACATGATTTTGAATCCGCATATAAGGCTGTGACGCTTCTGTGACATCTTATTTGATATGATCATATCAGAATAAAGAAAAAATTCAAAAGAAGACTATAGATTGGAAAGGAGATAAATACCATGAGTAAAGAAAAATACTTAAATGAAAAAGAACTTGAAAAGGTAGCAGGAGGCATCAGCAAGGAAGAGGAGAGAAAAAGAGAAATAGAAATGCGCGGTAATCTGACACTTGATGCATACGGTAACTATGTATTTACCGATAAGCATGGCGGACAGGGAGTATTTACTCCGGAGCAGTGGAACAGCCTTAAGCAGGATTGGGTATATACCGGTGATCCCGAATGGTGGATGAGGACACTTGATGTTGGTGAGCTGAAGGCTAAATTAAACTGAATATTGATTTCAGAA
>DPZM01000133.1 GCA_003535955.1 Lachnospiraceae bacterium
CATGCTTCTGATAGTCCATGTACAGGCTCTCGGCAAGCTTCATATCCTTCTCAAGCTTCTTATCATCCGGTATCCTGCCAAGTATTTCATTGATCGCCGTTATCGACAGGGTACGCTTGTTCATAAGATATGAAACGTAATCCGGATGGACCCTGTTTGATGCGGCAATATAATAGAACAGCTGATAGCCCCAGGGCGAACGTTTCTGGAAATCCATGACGGAGGTCGATATTGCTTCCTGCATCTCGGTAATAACATATTCTTTACCGTAATGCTCATTCATATACATACCTACAAGCTCGAGCGGCGCATTTCCCGCGCTCTTGCCCATTCCGTAGAGGGTTCCGTCAACCAGTATGTCCCTGTCGCTGTCATAGTCAAGCGCTGTAGTCGCATTTACATATCCAAGCTGAAAATTGTTATGGGCATGAAAGCCGAGGATTATATCCGGATCGAGATTTACATCCAGAACATCCATTATATGCTTAAGCTCCGTCGGATTCAAAAGACCGTATGTATCCACCATCGAGAGGGCGTAGGGCATAATATCGTTTGCGATCCCCGCGATCTCCTTCAGGTCGTCATCTGAATATACTGTAACCGAAACAAGCTGGGAAAACACCTTGTATCCCAGCTCCTTAAGCTGCCTGCAGTATTCCATCGCCTCATGCATTTTGGGCTTCTTGAATATGACCCTTATACCGTCTAAAAATGATTCCCCACAGGGCATTATATTGCTTATATCACAGGTCCCGTAATCGATCATGCCCACAACCATGACGCCTTTTTTATCGAGTCCGCCATAGATCCTGCCGATCGAATCGGTATCGGGCATTATCGATCTGTTCATATCAAATGTCCTTCTGTCATCAAGGAAGCCTATCTCAATGACATCAACACCCGAAGCCACGACACGCTCGAATATATTTAAAATATTGTCATGCCCGAATTCCCAGTCATTTATATAGCCGCCGTCACGCAGCGTGCAGTCAAGTAAATATCTGTTCCGCAACCTTTTATACCTCTCACTGATCGCAAAAATCCGATCATAGTCCGAAATTGGCTATCGTATATCTGTATGCTTCAGGAAGACCCAGGTCGTATGATTTTCCTTCGGGGCAGAAAGCATACATTCCGTATTTCTGTCTTACATTATCAAGTGCTTCGGTAAGTCCTATCTCACCACTTTCTCCTTCATTATCCGCTGTTATCACCATTGCGGTAAGCTCATCATAAACCTCAGGGGTCAGCACGTACTGTCCGAAGGTTGCGTAATACTTTTTCTGTTTCTTATTGTTTATGACACCAAGATATTCCTCGGCATAATCATCCGTCGGCTTCTCAACCATCCGTTCAACCTTCATCATGGTCTCTTCCGTATCATCCCACTGACCGTAAAGTATCCCGTAATGAACGACCTTTTCAAGGTCAACTTCTTCGATGCTCACAAGGGTCTTGCCGCACTCCATGTAGGCTTCGATGACCTGTCTTGAGCAGCTTACCGGACCGGTTGATTCATAGATAAAGTCACCTAAAAGAAGAAGCACAGGTGCCCCCTGCGAGAACTGCCTGGTCAGATGCACGGCATGTCCGAATCCCTTTCTCTCATTCTGATAGACAAAAGTGATGTGCTGACGCATCTCGACTATCCTGTCAGCATACTCTGCCTTATCATTGGGAAGCTTTAACTTAAGGTCCTCATCAACAGGTGCAAACAGCTTATCATATTCATCCTGTTCATCCTCGCCTATGATGAGGCATACATCCTCGATCCCTGCATTAAAGAGTTCTTCGAGCATTATAAAGAGCGCCGGTTTTAACATGCCATCTTTATCGACCACAGGCGAAAAGCCTTTTTTCATTGCCTTCGTTGCGGGGAATATCCTTGTTCCGTAACCTGCAAGCGGTATTACGGCCTTGCGGACCGATTGACCGGGCTTAAGGGTTAACGTAAAGCTTGGCATACCCTTCTTATCAAGATATTCCCGAAGGCCCTTTACGCTTTCTTCATCCTTACACAAGAACTGAACCGAACCGTCACCCTGGGAGCCCACACCCTTGGCCCCATATATGAATTTCCTTATTTCCTTATCTTCAAGAACCGAATGAAGTACCGGCGCAATAAGCTCAGAGCATGCAGGCATGACCTTCTCATCAAAATTAAGCTGCCACTCATCCATAAGTGCGCCAAGGGCCCCCGCATCTCCATCAGAAAGGTATTTAACGGCCTTCTCGTTCATGATCTTATTATCAATACCCAGCGCTTCCTGAACCTTCTTCTGGATCTCGTCCTCTGCAAATGGATAGCAGCGATTAAGATCGGCCAGGATCTTTATGGTATCCTTGCTTGCGTTAAGGTTCGCAATAACCCATCTGAAGGTGGCTCCTACGCTTAACTCCCTTGAATCTATCTCCACACCGTCGAAATCCATAAGTACGGGCTTAACACCGTAAGCGCAGGCCTGATCAAGCCTTCCGCATCTTGAGGGTGTCCTCTGTTCGCCACGGAATGCCGCCTGCATCTCACCCTTAACGTTCATCCTTAAGTTATACATCTGGTTAAAGGCCCTGGCCACAAGGACACAGATCGCAGCCGAAGACGACAATCCGCTCTTGATGGGAAGATCCATTTTGGTAACCGTTATCTTAAGTCCGCCCACCGTATAATTATCATTTATATAGGATGCGACACCGGCAACATAAGAAAAGAAGCCGCCCTGTCTCGCAACTTCCAAGAGCCTGGCCGTATCCATTGGTGACTCAAGTTTTGGTTCATCATATACATCGAGGCTGCTCTCGACAATAAACTTGTCATTTCTCTCAACGGTAGCATATATACCCTGCTCAATACCCGTTACAACCGCCTGTCCCATAACGACATCGGCATTAACCGTCCTGTACATACCGGCCCAATCGGAATGCTCTCCAAACAGGCACAGCCTTCCGGGTACAAAAAGATTAAGCTTTCTGGCTCTTATCCCGTTCACCCTTATTTCTCCTTTTATGATACTGTGTAATGACATTAGAACACATTGAAGGATCCTTACTCCAATTTTTTGGCAACCACAAATATTCTCTGAGAATCATATGCCGGTTCTTCCTTGGTATCCGAATCCCTGACAAGGACAACCTTAAGGCCTGCCTTCTGCAGGAAAACATGCATCTGCCCCAGAGTATAACCGCGTTGGAAATGATTCTCGGTGAAGCGTTTGAACAGCCCGGGTTCGTCCTGTTCTATAAAGATACTGAGATCGTATTCATTTATATGCGTATCATCGTCATAGAAGTTTTCCCAGATAAAGGCGCAATCCTCCCGGTTCTCGGCTATGGTCGAATCTCCCAGAACCTTCTCATATTTGTAAACGGTATTAAAGTCAAACATAAAAAGACCACCGGGATACAAAAACTTCCTGACGAGCTTGAATGTTCGTACTACTTCCTCATCTTTAAGCAGATAGTTTACCGAATCGCAGACGGAATACACTGTACCCACTGTCGAATACAGATCCAGGTCACGCATATCCTGATTAATGTACAATATTTCGTACCCTTTATCATCTCTTTTGCTCTGCGCGACCTCAAGCATGGCCGGCGAGGAATCGATCCCTATCATATCGTAACCCTTCTTATACATAAGGTTTGTCAGAGTTCCCGTACCGCATCCAAGATCGACCACAAGGTTCTTCTCTGATTCGAGCAGATTCTTCTGGGTCAGTTCGGCACCCGATTCATCTGAAGCGGTACTATCGTCTTCGGTCTCTATTTTTGTCAGCTTATCTTCAAGGTTGTCTTCTGTCTCATTAAGAACCGGCTTGGTGACACCGTATTCCCTGATCATCTTATCAAGGACTTCACACCATTCCGTGTATGGAATATTATCCATCAGCTCATCGTAAACATAGGCCAGCGCATCATATGCATTTGTGTTGTCATTTGCTTCGTATGCCATTTATTTCCCTTTCTTACAAAATTCGTTCCGGCCGTCTAAAACACTGCTCCGGAGACAAGGGCCGAAATAACTCCCATGATCACTCCGGCAAGAGCGACACCAAGCATTACCGCCGTTACACTTTCCTTAAACTTCATATCAAGTATGGATGCCGCAAGTGTACCCGTCCAAGCACCCGTACCGGGAAGAGGAATCCCGACAAAAAGAAGAAGGGCTGCAAAGAGGCCTCTTCCTGCCTTGGCCTGGAGCTTCTCTCCGCCCTTATGTCCCTTCTCAAGACAGAATGTAAAAAACTTACCTATCACCGGTTTATCCTTACCCCATTCAAGCACCTTTCTTGCAAAAAAGAAGATGAACGGCACGGGGATCATGTTCCCGATCGCTATGACCACATACCCCATAACAAGGTTAAAACCGTCAGGATTCATCCCCTTAAACATATACGCTATAGGTATTGCTCCCCTAAGCTCGATAAGAGGTATCATTGATATGATAAAGCATCCGATATACTGGGTCATGGTATTTCCCGCGAATGCCTGTGCTATATTCTGTGCTAAGGAACCCATTTTTTACTCTCCTGTCTTTGATAGTATTAATCCTGATCTTTCAATATCTCCTCAAGCGCATTCATAAGCTCCTTCATCTCCTCATCGGTCCCGATGGAAATACGCAGGTGATCATTGATCCTTGGTTTATTCCAGTGTCTGACATATATGTCCTTCTCACGGAGCTTCTCAAATATCTCTTTCGCACTCTTTTTCTTGTGTGATGCAAACACAAAGTTGGCCATGGAATCCCCGAATTCAAAGCCAAGCTCCGAAAGCTTATCCTTGGTCCATTCACGCGTTTTAATGAGTCTTGCAACCGTCTCCCTCCAGTATTTGACATCAAGCACCGATGCGGTTGCTATCTCTATGGCCGGATAGTTCATCGTGTATGAATTAAAGGCAAACTTCACGTCTTTAAGGTAATTTATCAGCTTCTTGTTTCCAAAGGCCGCTCCTATACGCAGTCCTGCCAGGGCGCGTGATTTAGAAAAAGTCTGAACGACCAGAAGATTATCATACTTATTGATCATGGGAAGGCAGGACTTGCCGCCAAAATCAATATAGGCTTCATCAACTATGACCACAGAATCCGGATTGGCTCTTACTATTTCCTCAAAGATCGCAGGATCCTCGTAAACTCCCGTAGGTGCGTTGGGATTGGGAATGACTATGCCTCCGTTTTCCTTATAGAGATAATCATTTATGTCTATGGTAAAGTCATCCCTTAAGGCCTGTGTCTTATAAGGTATCCTGTGAAGATCAGCCCAGACATCATAAAAAGAATAGGTAATGTCGGGAAAGAGCACGGGCTTGTCGGAATTAAAGTAAGTCATAAAGGCCATGGCCAGCACATCATCCGAACCGACGCCAACGAATACATTGTCATAGCCAAGGCCCCCGCCGTCCTTGTCATCCGCAAAATACAGGTCATTATAGACAGACACTATAGCATTGACAAGCTTCGTCGCGTCCATATCGGGATACTTGCGAAGCTTCGAGGAAGAACCGTCAAGTTCATCCTGTGCAAGATCGTATATCCTCGTTGCAACCATGGGTGACGGCGCATAGGGGAATTCGTTCGTATTAAGCTTTATTACTTTACCCTGCGGCTGTTCGCCTGCCGTGTAGGGTGTGACTCTTCTTATGTTATCTTCCCAGGACATGTCGCCTCACCCGTCGACTTCATCGACACCTTTCCCTCAATGGGAAGGCTCCTTTCTCATATTTTATAAACCATACTCGCCGGCAAGTTCAGCGAACTCAGGCAGCGAATTGACTATAGTTTCATAAGCCACGCAGTAAGCTATCCTGACATAGCCGGGGCATCCGAAGGAAGAGCCCGGGACCACAAGGATATGATACTTCTTGGCTGCTGCGACGAATTCCTTATCATCCTCCGTCGGTGTTTTCATGAAGAGATAGAAGGCGCCTTCGGGCTTCTGACAGGTAAAGCCTGCCTGTGTCAGGCCTTCATACAGGGTATTTCTGTTCCTGTCATAATAGGAAATATCCGTTCTCTCATTTATACACTTCATGATGACCCTCTGCTGCAGGGAAGGAGCATTGACATATCCCAATATTCTTGTTGCAACGCCCGCTGCGGCAAAAACGTCTTCATAGTCATCTATTTCCGAAGGGATGACAAGATATCCGATACGTTCACCCGGAAGTGAAAGTGACTTGGAATAAGAATAACCGACTATCGTATTTCTGTAATATTTGGTTATATACGGAACCTCGATGTCTCCGTAAACAAGCTCCCTGTAGGGTTCGTCGGAAACGATATAGACTGATGTGCAAAATTCCTTCTGTTTTTCTTCAAGGATCGCGGCCATTTCCTTGATTGTATCCTCCGAATAAACCACACCCGTGGGATTATTGGGGGAATTGACGATAACACATTTGGTTTTGGCTGTTATCTTCTCCTTAAATTCCTCAAGGTCAGGCTGAAATGTGGCTGTATCCGGTGATATTTCGACCAATACTCCGTCATAATTGGACACATAATTCTTATATTCACCGAAATAAGGAGCAAATGTAATTACCTCATCTCCGGGATCAAGAAGGGTCTTGAAGGTTACGTTAAGACCCGAAGCCGCACCCACTGTCATGATGATATTGTTTTCATTAAAGGATGTGCCGAAACGTTTATTGAGTGATTCCGCGATCACAGACCTTACATCTTCGAAGCCGACATTGCTCATATAGCCGTGCAGCTTAAGGGGATCCTCATTCTTCGCTATATCGATAATGGCCTCCCTTACCGCATCGGGTGCCGGGACGTTGGGATTGCCCAGAGAAAAATCATACACATTCTCTGCGCCGAACTCCTTAGCCATCTTCCTGCCTTCTTCAAACATAGCCCTTATTACCGAACTTCCTTTAACAAGGGTAACCATTTTCCGTGATATCATTTCTATACCTGCCTTATATTTCTTATTATATTTTACCTGTTTACATGTCCGTCGCCGTAAT
>DPZM01000186.1 GCA_003535955.1 Lachnospiraceae bacterium
GTAAGGTAGATATATTTATCGCAGGCGTAGGTACAGGCGGAACAGTTACGGGAACAGGCGAATATCTTAAGGAGCAGAATCCCGATGTGAAGGTTGTTGCTCTTGAGCCGGATGATTCTCCGGTGCTTTCGGAGGGACGTGCGGGATCGCATAAGATACAGGGTATCGGCGCAGGTTTCGTACCGGATGTTCTTAACACCAGGGTTTACGATGAAGTGTTCAGGGCTAAGAATGAGGATGCCTTTGCCGCTGCTAAGCTGCTTGCGAAGAAGGAAGGAATATCTGTTGGTATTTCATCGGGTGCTGCACTTCATGCGGCCATAGAATACGCCAAGAAGCCGGAGAATAAGGGCAAGACCATAGTTGCTCTCCTTCCCGACAGCGGTGACAGGTATTATTCGACAGCTTTATTTACAGAATAAAATGTGTTATTTTCAACTTCCTTAGGGATGAATGAAGGGTTATAGTGACAGACTATGACCCTTCATTTTTAATATCATAAATGTTCTTTAATGCCAATAATAAAAGGTATAATCCTTCTTATACCCTTTCTTTGCATCAAAGTCACCTTCTTTGCCTCTGAGGGATGCCATATTTATGTTGAAAAAATACAGTCGATATTGTATAGTGGGTTTATAAGGATAACTATGTCCTGAAGTGATGTAAGGAGTGCTTTTGTGGGAGTAATAGATACCGAGGGAAAGAAATATCTTTCACAGTAAGGCAATAGCTTTGATGTCGGCTATTGCCTTTTTTAAAGGATGTACTGATGAACGACCTTCCTAACGCAGAAGAAATATATCTTCGCTATATAACCGAATATGATGACAGGGATCTGGAGGCGCTTCTTGCTGCTTACCGGGACGGCCTTTGTCTGTTCCTCTTAGGCTATGTGAAAAACGAAGAGGATGCCGAAGAGCTGATGATGGATACCTTCGCGAAGCTTGCGGTCGATAAGCCTGACTTTGAGAACAGACGCAACGGAAGCTTCAAGAGCTGGCTGTATGCGATTGCAAGAAACAATGCCCTGATGCATATCCGAAAGCATAAAATGGAAGCTGTACCTCTTGAAGAAGAGACGGCAGCAGATGCGAACACTCCGGAATCCGTGCTGCTTAAGGATGAACAAAATAAAATGCTCTATAAAGCATTATCAGGCCTCAAGGCAGATTACCGCAGGGTGCTGATGCTTTTATATATCGAGGGGCTTACACATGAAGAGATCGCACAGGCGATGGGATTAAGGCTAAGACAGGTCTATAATCTCATAGACCGGGGCAAGAAGGCACTGAAAAAGACTCTGGAAGGGATGGGGATAGACGATGCGCGATATTAAGGAACAGATCAGTGAAGTAAACAGGCGCAGGGAAATCTATGCGGATATAAAAAGACTGCGAAAAAAGATCATCGGTGAGATCGCAGGCAGTCTGATCTGCATTATGTTCGTAGTGATCGTTGCCTGTAACATACCGGCACTTGACCGGATGGCGGGCCAGACTCCCGTAAAGCAGTATGGGAGCATGATACTTGCCGTTCCGACGGTGGGATATGTGCTGATCGCGATCCTGTTCTTTGCCCTTGGAATAGTTGTGACGCTTCTCTGCCAGCATTATAAAAAGTATAAGGAAAGGGAACGGGACATATGACGGTAATACAGATCACACTGATATCCGTATCCATACAGATCGCGGTATTGGCTGTACTGCTGGGATTGACGGTACATCTTATCGGCGAAAGCGCAAGAAATCTCACGGCAGTGTTTTTATCCTTTAGCTTCGGCTTATGGCTTCTTACCGACCTGTACTGGCTCATATATGACCTGATGAGACCGGAGTCGAGGATGCCCTTTGCCGCCAATGAAATAGGAGAAACGGCGTTTTTTCTGGTGATTGCCGCTATGGTCAATTCGGGCTTCCGGCGCCCTGCCCGCCTTCCGATGGGCTTCCTTGCCGGAAGCTGTCTGTTTGCGGTTTCAAATGCAGCGCTGTGGATCCTGTGGTCGGGAGAGATCGTAGAGGATATCGTCGTGGGTGCAGTGATTGCGTGGCTGTACTGCAGCATAGTCCGATCTCTTAGATCCGAGCAGGCGCTTACAGGAACGGAATGGATCATGCTTGGTGTACTATGTACCGCGCTTATCGTCTGTCAGTCCCTTACCTTCATAGTCCCGGAGGACATTAAGAATATACCGGATCTGTTCGCATATATCCTTTTGATGTTGGGTGCTGTCTTCTTCGCGTGTTTATTCATCCGCTCATATAAGGAAAAGCTTGCGCATGTACAGATGTTCCTTTCCTTTGCCCTTGTCATATGGATAACAACGGCTAAATACATGAGCGGCGGGAACTGGTATAATCTGTTCCTGACATTGGAAACACCGGGAATTATATTATGGTTTTTATCTGTTCGGAAGGCGGTGAAGGCAGTATGATCTTTTCGGAGAATATCCTGATATGTATGGCATTGCCTTTGCTGCTCACGGCTTTTCTGGTACGGGATAATGCCCGCAGGCTTGTCATAAATTTCATCATCGGCATGGCGGCGTGTCTTTTGGGAGCATATGTCAGCGGTTTTATAGATGTTATTACAGGCTATGGAACAGAGGATACGGCGATATTCATATCACCGGTAGTGGAAGAGCTCATGAAATTCCTGCCCCTTCTGTTCTATTCCCTTATGTTTGAACCGGAGGATGACAGACTGTTTAATGCCGCTGTCGGCATAGGCGCGGGGTTTGCGTCATATGAAAATGTATGCTCCATGATCACAACCGGTACGGAGAGCCTGGGGTTCCTGCTCATACGAGGTCTTGCGGTGGGAGTGATGCATATCGTGAGCGTCTGTGCACTTACCCTTGGGCTTGTGCTGGCAAAGCATTATAAGGTATCCGGGCTTTCGACCATGCTCGGAGCACTTTCCGTTGGGATGCTCTTTCACGGCATCTATAATCTTCTGGCATCGGAGAGCGGCATAAGCTCCTGGGTAGGCTTCAGCCTGCCGCTTATCACGGCGGTTCTTATGCTTCTGGCATACAGAAGGCTTCAGACAAAATGATGTAGAATATCTGCAAAGTATAATAGATTCCGTATTTTAACCACTCTTTTAGGAGTGGTTTTTTCTTGCTATGAAAACATTTTATACTTTTTTGAAAATATTTTTGAGAAAAGGTGAGTAAAATCGGAAAAATCTGCATTGTATATAGTGAATGGGTTAATCAGAACCGAAGGAGGCGTTGGATATGAGAAGTATTGAGGACCAGATAACTGAGATCCGGCGACGAAGCTTATTATATCGGGAGAAAAAGCAGGTACGTGCTCTGTCATTTCTTGCCACGGGTCTGGGTGCGTTGCTTGTGGCTGTTTTGGTATTTGCACCCGGGGTGAGCGGGACTGTGGGAAATAGCAGCTCCGTTCTGGGATCGATGATCCTCGGTCCGGAGGCCGGCGGATATGTGATCGTGGCTCTGCTTTCATTCGCATTGGGGATCATAGTTACGCTCATCACACAGAAATACAGAAAGATAGCTGAAACAATGAACGATGCGGGGAGTGCCGCAAAAGGGGAGGAATGACTGGCATGAGAAAAAATGATCACAGGATAGCGGGAAAGATAGCCGCGGTTTTTTTGCTTACACTGTTCATGACGGTTCTGGTGCTGCACTTTAAGGTCAGGGCGGATGAATCATTGATCGCTGTCAGGATTTATAGCAATGCACCCGGAGGGATGACTATTCCGATCGAATGCAATGATGAAACAATGATCGCAGAGTCACGTGATTCGGCGGGGAACGGCCAGTTTTACCGGACCGGGCCGGACGGAAAGATCGGTTTTAAGATGTCTGATGATTATTATCCCCAAGATCTGAGCAGACGCGATGAAGGATACTTTTTTGCCGGATGGCAGGTTACGGGTGCAGAGTCTGCAGATGAGGGCTGTTACGAGAATCTTTCCGGCGATGTACGCTTCACGGCACAGTGGATAGGAACGGATATCAAGGACTGGACGGTTAGTACTTATAATGGAGGGTGTATCCTTACGGCCTTAGCTGGGGCGACGCATCGTGAGGAGGTTTATATTCCCAAAACCATTAATGGTCTTCCTGTCGTCGAAATGATGGATTTGCTCAAAGGGAGCAGAAAAATAAAAAAACTGTATTTACCGGAGGGTATTCCTCTTGAACCGATGATCTCGTTGGAGGGCTGTAGTGCGCTCGAACAAATAAACACTGTCGACTGGCAGGGAGAAAAGATCGAAATAAGGGATAACCGTCTGCCGGAATCCATAAAGACGATCGAAGACGGCACATTTGTCGGCACAGGCCTGGTATCCCTTACCCTGCCGGAAGTGACTGAGGTGAAGTGTGAACAGACCGGAGCATTTGAAGGATGCAGATATCTTTCGACGGTCTCGTTTTGCAAGGCTGCAAGAATAGCCGGCGGTACATTCGGAAAAATCACCAGTTGGGATCATAGGGAAAAGTGTTCCGTTACCTATCCGGGGTCAATGTCTGATCTTCCCTGGGATGCTGCCAGGTATTCTCCTGCTGTGGTCTTTGACTGTACCGACGGTTACTGCGGATGGTGCGGAGATGATTATCAGGAAGGAAGGGCATTGTATGAAGGCAGCTGTACGCACTGGAAAATGGATCTGTCCGGAAATATGATCATTGAAAGCTTTGGTGATGAAGATGACCGTGATACTCTGTTCCGGACTCACGGGGAGGCTCAGATCATCAAAAAAGGACAATATGACCGATCTTTGATAAAAACACTGAAGATAAATCATGCATACATTATATCCAATAGAAGTTTTAGGGGTTCTACAGACCTTAACCGGGTAGAGATCAGTCCAGGTATGACAAAAATAGGTCAAGAAGCATTCGCAAATTGTTATGAACTTCAAAGTGTGAAGCTTCCGGGAAGTATTTCAGAATTAGGAATGTATTCATTTGCTGATTGTAAAAACAGTTTATATTTTGAGGGTACGAAAGCACAGTGGGAAAAGGTGAATAAAACATACCTCTGGTGTTCAAGTAGCCTTAAGATTCACGTCCGCTGCACGGTATCATTCAATGCAGCAGGACACGGCAATGCCCCGGCATCACAGACCAACCTGTGGAGTAATGAAGACAAAGCTTTGGATCCGGGAGATCTTTTTGCTGATGATCATAATTTCACCGGCTGGTACAGTGATCAGGCCTGCACTGCAAAGTGGGATTTTGACGATCCTGTGCCGGGTGATATGACCCTTTATGCAGGATGGGACCCGGTCACAGGTCCCGAAACCATTGCTGCTCCGACGTTTGATCCTGCCCCGGGAACGTACAGCGAGGCTGTAAATGTGACCATCTCATGCTCAACGCAGGATGCAGATATTTATTACACAACAAATGGCACAACGCCTACTGACAGCAGCTCAAAATATACGGGACCAATATCCGTTTCTGAAACCACGACAATCAAGGCTATCGCAGTTAAGAGCGGAATGACAAACAGCGAGGTTGCCACGGCGACCTATACCATCTCGACAGCTCCCACGCCTCATGAGCATTCATATACTTCTGAAGTAACCACAAAGCCGACCTGTACGGAAAAGGGCATCAGGACTTATACCTGCTCATGCGGTGATAGTTATACGGAAGAAATCCCGGCACTGGGACATGATTATACGAGTGTGATCACTACCCAGCCTACGATTTTTACAGAGGGCGTGATAACCTATACTTGCACCCGCTGCGACCACAGCTATACAGAGCGTGTACCAAAAGTTGACGACGGTGAAAATAAAAGCGACCTTATCAAGGATGTGACAGATGATAATGGAAATACCAAGGCAGAGGTCGGTACAAAGACCAATGAGGATGGAAGTACAGAAACCACTGTTACGATCGGTGGTCAGGAAGTGGAAAAGACAGCTACGGATGCAAACGGTAATGAGACTGTAGAAACATCCATCTGGATCGGCGGCCTTAAGAGCAGCTACACTTATACAGGCTCTGCCATCGAGCCTTCCTTCCATGTATATGATGGCACGAAGAAGTTATCTTCCGGCAAGGACTACAGCGTAAGCTTTAAAAACAATAAAAATGCCGGTGCAACTGCCACGATCACGATAAGCTTCACGGGAAGCTATAAAGGAACAGAGCAGGAGAAGCTTAGCTT
>DPZM01000285.1:0-1855 GCA_003535955.1 Lachnospiraceae bacterium
AAGCACATTAAAAAACAAGGCAACAAAATAACACAAACCGGTTCACAAGAACCCGGCGTTTCCCGAATAAATCGGATGTCGTCGATAGCACAGAAGCTTTAATAAGTGCGCCGTAGAAAGGAGGATTATGAAAAACAGAAAAAGGCAGCGAGCAAATCGCAAACTAAAGGAAGAGATGTTGGATCTCAGGGATATGTGCGGAATAAAAGATCCAACACCGTATGAAGCAGTCAAGAATATTATTAACGAAATCAGGAAAAACAAGGAAAGGAGCAGACATGGAATACACGAATATGTTAGCAGAATATAATGACATTCTTAAACCGGAGGATGTCCAGAAGATCCTAAGGACAGGACGCAATACCGTATACAATTACCTGAAGGACGGAACGATAAAGTCGATAATGATCGGGGGACGCTACAAGATCCCGAAACTTTATCTTCTGGAATTCATGTATCCGGACATGAATTTTGTAAAGGAGGCTATCTGATCATGGCAAGACCAAAGAAAAACGGCAGGAGAGCCACCGGGATACAAGGAAAGAGCGGCTACCTGTACATTATAACCCACAATCATATCATCAAAGACGGGGTTAAGACACGCGAGAAGGTCTGGATCGCCACAGGGCTCAAGGATACACCTGAGAATGTTAAGAAAGCTTCGGATATGAAAAACAAGCTTAACAACAAGAGGGAAGTATCCATCACAGACAGAAATGTGACTTTTGCTGAATATACAGATATGTTCTTAAGTAAAAAGAAGAGGGAGGTCTCGGAAACGACCTACTCTTCTTATTTTTATAGAGCTCAAAGAATAAAGGAATTCTTTGGAGCTGTAAAAGTCAGGGATGTAAATGAGATCATGGTAGAGAGTTTTCTGGATAATTTATTTGAAACTCATGAGGTCCAGCCAAGAACCGCCAAGGATAACAAGGTGTTTCTCAGCAGTATCATGGATCAGGCTGTTAAGGACGGTATCGTCCCATACAATCCGGTCAAGGAAGTCGTGATAAACAAGAGCCTTGCAGATAAATATGCCAAAGAGAAGAACTCCGACGAGGAGTTCTTTTCTTTTGAAGAAGCGCAGCTGTTCTTGAGTAAGGTCAGAGATCATGAGCTATACGAGCTGTTTTATCTGACTTTGTTTTTTGGCTTAAGAAGGGAAGAGATTCTCGGTCTCAGGTGGTCAGCCATCGACTTCAGAGATAAGACGATGATCATCAATCACACTGTCACAAAGGGAATGACTGTCAATCGCGCCAATACAACCAAGACAGCTTCAAGTGCAAGGGAGTATCCATTAACTGACGAACAGATAGAAATGTTCAATCTGCTCAAAAGCAAAGAAGATGCCAACAGAAAGCTTTTCGGCAACTGTTATGAAGATAATGAATATATCTTTAAGCACGCCGACGGAAAGCCTTATTATCCGGATCATCCCACAAAGCTCTTTGCCAAGATGATAAAGAAGATGCCGGAGCTTCCCCAGAACATCACATTTCATGGCCTGAGAAGCTCTTGCGTATCGATACTAGTACATCAGGGCATGGATGTTAAGAGCATTCAGAAGTGGGTAGGCCACAAGGATATTGATACGACCTTGAGGATTTACGCCAAGGTTAAGGACAAAGAAGCAAAGAGAGAGATCTCAGATAAAATGA
The DNA here is from genome assembly GCA_003535955.1 of Lachnospiraceae bacterium. Classification (GTDB taxonomy): domain Bacteria; phylum Bacillota; class Clostridia; order Lachnospirales; family Lachnospiraceae; genus UBA2868. The sequence continues at coordinate 1,662 of DPZM01000285.1, forward strand.
ACGGTATCATTCCGCTTAAGGATTATACCGACCAGTAACCCGACAATTAAATAAGGTTTATAGAGAGCATTCCATGAATTAATCCGGGAATAAACGGAAACGGGTAGAAAAAAGGTAGAATTAATGGAAAAATCAAGGGCTTCCAAAACCGGAAACCCTTGAAAACACTGAGTCGGCGTGACAGGATTTGAACC
>DPZM01000285.1:1909-7619 GCA_003535955.1 Lachnospiraceae bacterium
CTACGTCCCGAACGTAGCGCTCTACCAAACTGAGCCACACGCCGTACTGCGAACGTTACGATTATATCATTATTGTTTCTTCTTAACAAGAGATATTTTTATGTCCATCCCCATACTGTTTGCATAACGCGATAAAACATCCATCGAAGGCTCCGCTTTCATGGACTCAAGCCTTGCTATATTCGGACGCATTATACCGGATCTCTCAGCTATATCCTGTTGGGTTAATTTATGTTTTTTCCTGTATGCAATAAGCTCTTTAATAACTTCATCCGAGTAAAAGCTTCTGTCTTTAACAGTCATATTGACACAGCCTCCTTAAGGTCCTGCTATTTAGACGTCCAATAGCTGCCCTGCTCAATTACGTTGTAATAGTTATTCACCGGAATTACAGATCCGCCCCTTATCATAAAGGGTTCCCATACAACTCCCAAATGTCCCATAGGGACATCATAGGTGGCGATATATCCCTCAGACCCATACAGGGCAAGCCTTGCTTCGGAAGATGTCATTCCGTCAGAATTGGGATCACCACCCATACAATCAGTGTAGTCGGATACATAGAACCGGTATACATTCTTATCATCAAGATCAAATGTCACCGTCTCAGTTGTCAATGCTCCGATACCGTCAGAGGAAGCCCTGAACACATTTTTCCCACCTGATGTTATTACTCTGGCATCAAGATCGAGAGGTGCAGAGTCCCATGCAAGCACCGCCTGTATCTTATTATCGGAAATATCGGCTATGGCATATCCTATATTGACCTGTCTGCCCATAGTGACTATCACATTAAAATACGAATCCTCATACCCGTTTTTACTTACCTTTGCCGTATAGTTACCTGACTGAAGGGTAAAGACCGCATTTCCCTGCGGGTCAAGATCTGTCTGGGCGATTATATCGCCTTCCTTGCAGTTAAGGCCTGCCCTCAGGCTTATGGTTGCGTCCGTTATAGGCACATCATTGGCAACCGAATCCCTGACCGCTATCTGGGCGTTGTATTCTGCCCCGTCTGATGTATAGGTAAGCCTGGGTGTCGGTACATAATAAATACCTGAACCAGCCATGGCCGTAATACCATATATCCTAACCTCGTCAAATTCATCCTTGTAAGCCGATATTACATATGTATTTTCATTATCTGACGGGATACTCATCTCATAATGACCGTCACCGTCTGTTGTGGCTGATGCCGCTTCACTCATATCATCACTTTTATATAGCTTTACATTGACATCAGCCAGAGCCTGATCATATTCATCAAGAATATATCCTTCAATATACTGCAGGCTTTCTGTTGATTCAGCGGCATTAAAAGTAATATAGGCCTTATTGACCATCTCTTCTTCAAGATACTCATACTGGTCTACCGTACCGCTGCTGTATTCGGACAGGGAAGATGCGTTAAATACCGTTGCCTTGTCATCCTCACAGTATGAATATCTTACCAGTGTATCTTTGTCGAAATAAAACCTTGATGTTATCCTGCCCGATGAAATGTCTATGGGATAATCAACAAGCATCGTTCGCGAAGCGGCATAATTGACAAATCCGTTATCATCGTAATAATAATCAGTCGCGTTTAAGTTGTCAGAACAGTGCTCAACAGCCGTTATTTTGCGTGTTTTTAGGTTTTCGGGGCTCTTATAGACAAAAAACTCCATAAGCTTATCATCAACAAGCCATATCCTCTTATTCTCAACAAGATAGGAATTCACCGGAGCTTTGTCCGGCTCTTTTACATTTTCGATCAGGGAAAAGACCTCATCGGTCCACTTAAGGTTATCGCTTCTCTTATTCGGTTTGAACAATATCTTGGAATAGTCAAGCTTCCCGTCACTTAAATAGCTGTCGGAAGATACCGTGTGATTTATAACTTCTTCCGTTTCCGCACTGTCATCGGGAATACCGGGCGTTTCTTCATCGGATACGCCATCAGCCTCATCATCACCTTCGCCTGCTTCGGATACCGCATCCGGACCTACAGCCCTGCTTACCTCGGCATCTTTTTTTTCAAACGTGTTCTTCACTATGAAAAAAGTGCCTATTACTATTCCTATAAGTATGATACCGTAACTTATCAGTCCTATCAGAATGATTAGAAAACGGTCTTTTCCTCTGTTACCACTGCTCATCTTTACTATCTGTTTCCAAACCCTTATAATTTATATCCTTATTATCCTCAATTCCTTCATCCGAGACGGATTCATCTACTACAGTACCTTCTGTCTGTTCTTCCTTCCCGTCATTGTCAGGCTGATTCACATCCCTTACATCTGTATATTCCCTGTTTACAAAAGCCTTAATGGTAAAGGCAATGATAAGGACACCCGCGAAGGTAAAAACTACGGCAACTATCGCCATGAGTCTTCTGTTGGGAGCCGTATCAAGTCCGGTTATCAGTCCGTGCGCCAGGTATATTAAATATACGGCCACGATCACACGGATCATAAGGGTTATCTGAGTTGTTTTTCTATCCTTGTTGTTCATATCCGGTCCTATACAAATTTATAAATGGTTACCGTATGATACTTCTCACCCGCTACCTTAATGGGTGATTCAAATGAAGGCTGGTTTACACTGTCAGGAAAATACTGGGTCTCAAGACAGAAACCACATCTGTCTCCGTACTTTGCTCCATCCTTACCGTCGTATTGAGACAGTCCGTTACCGGAATAAAACTGGATACCCGGAAGGTCGGTATATACTTCCATGGTAATTCCTTCACAGGCTGCACAGGCTACAAGCTTAATGGTTCCGTCATAATCATCTATTGCGAAGTTATGATCATATCCCTTGACCATCTTCATCTGTTCAAAATCAGCATCTATCTCTTTGCCGATCTTCTTGGGTTTTCTGAAATCCATAGGGGTTCCTTCAACCTCCGGAAGCTTACCTGTCGGTATCGCTCCGGGTACTATCTCCGTATATCTTCCGGCCTTTATACAAAGGTCCGTATCAAGCACTCCCTCCATTCCCGCAGCATGTCCGGCAAGATTAAAGTAGGTATGGTTTGTCATATTAAATATAGTCTTTTTATCACTGATACCTTCGTATTCCAGCTTAAGTTCATTATCATCACTTAAGGTATAAGTCACGCTTGCCGTCTTGTTTCCCGGGAAACCCATGACCATATCATCGATCTTAACCGTGAACTTAACCCCCTTATCAAGCACTTCTGCCTCAAACATCTGCCTGTGGAAACCAAGATTATCATCACTGTGAAGGTTGTTTCCGCCGTCATTATCGGCAAGCCTGTATTCGATACCATCGATCGAAAACCTGCTGTTGCCTATCCTGTTTGAATTCGGTCCTATGGTTGCTCCTATATATGAGTCACAGTTCTCATAGCCCGTAACATCATCAAACCCGAGGACAACGTCCTTGACTTCTCCCTTATCATCCGGGATCAACAGCTTTACAAGAGTGGCACCGTAATCCGTGATCATTGCCTTAACTCCCTTGCCGTTTGTTACGGTATAAAGCTTTGCCTCCCTTCCGTCCTTAGTTTTTCCGAAATTGCTTACTTCTACGCTCATTTTTTATTCTCCTATCAGTTATATTAAAATCACAACTCGACCCTGGCATCCAGGGCTCTTGACAGAGTCACTTCATCTATATACTCAAGCTCGCCGCCTACAGGTACCCCGCTCGCTATCCTTGTTACCCTGATGCCCGTGGGTTTTATCAGCTTGCTTATATACATCGCCGTCGTTTCACCTTCAATACTTGAATTGGTAGCTATTATCACCTCCGTTGCATCAACACTCTGCAGTCTTTTTAATAGATCCGGAAGCTTAATATCGTTGGGACCTATGCCAAGCGACGGATTTATGGCCCCGTGGAGTACATGATATACGCCCGTGTACTTTCCTGTTTTTTCGTAGGCTGTCATATCCCTGGTATTCTCAACTACCATGATCTGCTTATGATCCCTGTTCTTATCGGCGCATATTGGACAAACCTCATTATCCGTAAGGGTAAAGCATTCCCTGCAGTACTTAATGTTATTCCTTGCCTCTGTCATAGCAAGTGCAAGTGCTTCCACCCTGTCCTTTGGCATATTGATAATATGAAAGGCAAGCCGCTGGGCCGATTTGTTTCCTATACCCGGCAGGACAGACAGTTCACCGATAAGCCTGCTTATATATCCACTGTACAGTTCCATTATTTACTCCCCTTATGATCAATGTAAGGTATCGATCAGAAGGGAAATCCTCCTCCTAAACCCATTCCTCCCGTAAGCTTGCTCATACTGCTCGCGGTCTCTTCCTCAACCTTACGCAGCGCCTCGTTCACGGCAGCCATAATAAGGTCCTCAAGCATCTCGATATCATCGGGATCCACAACCTCTTCCTTAAGCTTAACAGAGGTTATCTCCTTCTTGCCTGAAACCGTAACCTCTACGGCTCCGCCTCCGGCAGATGCCGAAAATTCCTTCTCTTCAAGAGCCTTCTGACTCTCCTCCATCTGCTTCTGCATCTTCTGAGCCTGCTTCATAAGGTTGTTCATGTTTCCGGGCATCCCCATTCCTCCGGGAAATCCGCCTCTTTTTGCCATCTGTTACTTCCTCCTACATATCATCTGTTTCTATTTCCATATTTATAACCGAAAGATCGGGGTATTTTTTCTTAAATTCGGTCTTACTGTCAACACCTGTTATATCATAGAGGACACTCTTGCCAAGAACTTCTTCCATGGCAGCTGCAATCTCTTCCTTCACATTGTCCCTGTTAAGATAATCAAGATGCATTGAATCAAATGTCGCTATAAGAAGCCGGTCATCATCCGTTACAGTAAGCTTACATTTCCTCAGCATATTCATTCCGGGATTTGATACCCGTGCTATCACCTGGCCCCATTTCCCGACAAGCTCCTTGATGTCACTGCTCAACGCTCTTGTAAGCTCAACCGGCTTTATATCCTCTTCAGGTTTTTCAACCGCCACACCTGAGCCTTCATTTAAGGCAAAGTCACCCTTTTCCAGCTTTTCTTCTATCGCGCGGATACGGTCAAGCAACGATCCCGTATCAGTCTCCATCCCCGGCCTGCACAGCTTGATTATGGCTATTTCAACAAGAACTCTCTTCTGGGTCGCATTCCTTATCTGACCTGACAGCTCGGAAAATATCCTTATATACCTCATGACCCTGTCTGTATCCACGGCCTGAGCTTCGCGCTTTAATTGCGTCAGGTTCTCTCCCGACATATCAAGGACTTCCTCTATCTCATCCTCTTCCGAGGTTTTTATAAGCATAAGGTTGCGTAAATACCAGGTAAAATCAATAACAAACTGACTCAGCTCTCTTCCCTGTATCACCACCTCATCAAGAATGCTTATCGAACTCTTTACATCCCTGGCTATCACGGCGCATAAAAGATCGGAAAAAACCTTGGTATCAACGGCACCCAGTACCTCAAGCACCTTATCGTAAGTAAGCTTCTGCCCGAAATAAAAGGAATTACACTGGTCCATGAGGCTTAGTGCATCCCTCAGTGCCCCGTCTGCTGATTTGGCGATATACCTTATCGCCTTTTCCTCAACATCGATACCCTCCCCTTCTGCAAGCTCAAAAAGCCTTTCGGATATGGTATCCACCGAAATCCTCTTAAAGTCATACCTCTGGCATCTTGACAGGATCGTAACCGGGATCTTGTGCACTTCAGTTGTGGCCAATATAAAAATAACATAGGAAGGCGGTTCTTC
>DPZM01000242.1 GCA_003535955.1 Lachnospiraceae bacterium
ATGCCCGTCTTGCCAAAGGGAAGAAACCTGAATATATCATTCCTTTTGCCAAGACCAAGGAGGACTGTAAGAAGGCCTACCTTAATGTTGTCGGGAAGGCCCTCTTCCTTCCAAAGGAATACAGGAGTGATAACTGTATAGACAGCTTCCGCGGTATTTATATGCCGTATTGGACATATAATGTAAAACAGAAGGGACAGACAAAGCTAAGGGGCGAAACCTCACACAGACGGGGTGACTATATCATAACAGATATTTATACCCTGGCCGGAAAGATAGATGCGGAATATGATGGATTGTCTTTTGATGCGTCCGCTTCCTTTGATGATTCAATGTCCGAGGCGCTGGCGCCCTATGATATTAAACAGATGGTACCCTTTGAAGCCTCGTATATGAGCGGATATTATGCCGACCTTGCCGATGTTGATGCCGATACATACAAATATCAGGCAGAAAAATACGCCTTTAATGCCTCCTTAAAAAGGATCAAGAATGAAACCCGGGAGTTCAAAAAGTATACCATAACAACAAGCAATGAGGCACCCAATGCATCAAAAATGGCGGATTCCGCTGTTCCTACAAGCGCCGACAACGGGCATTCAGCAATGTTTCCGGTATGGTTCTTATCCTACAGGAACGGTGACAGGGTGGCCTATGCGGCAGTAAACGGACAGACAGGTAAGGTTGTGGCAGATCTTCCCATTGATGTAAAAAAATATCTGCTTTCATCCGGCATTTTTGCACTTGTGATCTTTGCCATACTTAACATGTTTCTGGTACTTACGCCTACCACAGCACTTGTTATGTCGAGTATTCTTACGCTTATCGTCTTTGGTATCAATTATTTTCAAAGGGTTGATATAAGGAGGACCGTAACGGGTGAAGGAGATAAGGGGAAGGAATTTCTTAAAGAACAGGGCAAAGGGAAAAAGAAGAAAGCGGAAAAAGTAGAAGAGGCCGAAACAGGCGTTTTTGAGACGGTCACCACCCTGCTTGGTGTGGTATCGGTTGCAATAGCGGTACTGTTAGTATTTTTCATACAGCCCGTAAGCGATATACCCTACTATGTGATGTGTATTGTCGAAGCGGTTTTCTTCGTGCTGAGCTTTAAGCATACCCTTAGCAATTACAATATAATGGCGACCAGAAGGCTTCCCCAGTTCGACAGGAAGGGAGGTGATGACCGTGCATAGGAAGAAAAATCATCTTATTACGAGAATTCCGGTATGTATGGCCATCGCGGCACTTATCATACTAATGTTCTGTGGCGGTCCTGTTTATGCATCGCAGTCTTCATCATTTGATGTTGAATATGAAGAGGACGGCTACATACTTGTGAGAAATGAGGCAACCGGATATGAGATACTGGTGGATGATGAGGCAGGGCTTCTTACTTATGATGAGCAAAAGCAGCTGATCGAGGTAATGAAAGAGTGTACTGATTACGGTTTCATCTTTTTCGTGTCGACCGATGAAGATGATTTTCCAAGTGTCGATGACTTTGCCCAGGATTATTACAGGTCGCTCGTCCCGGATGAAAACGGTGTAATGCTTCTTATAGACATGAATTTCAGAAAGATATGGATATATTCGGAGGGTGAGCTTCAGTATGTTGTGACAGGGTCCAAAGCCAATATCATAGCCGACAATATTTATACTTACGCTACGGAAGGCGATTATTATACGACGGCGAGAAAAGGATTTGAGCAGATAGGGGCGGTCCTTTCGGGACGGAGAATTGCCCAGCCCATGAAATATATCTCCAATGTATGCCTTGCCATACTGTTATCGTTAATAATCAATTACTTTTTTGCCAGGCTCGTATCGCAGAAGGTTAAGCCAAACGATGCTCAGATAATGAATTCCATAATAAGCCGTTTTGACTTTTCCGACCCGACGGCAAGACATACAAATACAACAAAGACCTATTCACCCAGGAGCTCTTCTTCGGGTTCGGGAGGCAGTTCCGGTGGCGGTGGCGGCGGAGGCCACTCCTCGGGAGGCCACAGCTTTTAATATTGATATGAGGAGGGGCCCACGAAGTGGGATGGATATGAAAAAAAACTACAGATTTACAATATCCTATGACGGAACCCGCTATCAGGGATGGGAACACCAGCCGACGACGGATATGACAATACAGGGAAAGCTTGAGGCTGTATTATCCAGGATGACAGAAAAGGATATTGAGGTCATAGGCGCAGGGCGGACCGATGCGGGAGTTCATGCAAGAGCCATGACGGCAAATGCTTTCCTTGATACGGGACTTAATGCAGAAGAAATAAGGGATTACATGAACAGATACCTGCCGGATGATATCAGCGTAAGGGAAGTAAAGGAAGCCTCCAATAGGTTTCATTCAAGGTATAATGCGGTAGGGAAGACCTACCGCTATACTTGTTTTACGGGTCCCGTCAAGCCGGTATTTGACAGAAAATATGTATATTATATAGAAGAAACACCGGATATTGATGTTATGGTTGAGGCGGCAGGATATCTTAAGGGCGAGCATGACTTTAAGAGCTTCTGCTCAAATCCCAGGATGAAAAAATCAACCGTAAGAAAGGTTGACAGGATAGACATAGTTAAGAAGGGAGCCTATATCACTTTTACCTATCACGGTACCGGTTTCCTCCAGTATATGGTAAGGATCCTTACGGGCACTCTGCTTGAGGTAGGCTTAGGAAAGAGGACGCCCGAGAGCATGAAGGACCTGCTCCTTGCAAAGGACAGAAGGCTTGCGGGTGATACCGCTCCTGCCTGCGGTCTTACAATGGTAAAGGTTGACTATGACTGAGCCTTTAATTATTCATTAATATCTTGCACAGGCATGACTATAAATGTATAATTGTTTTTGTGGGGTTTTTTGGAAATCATATTCAGATCAGGAGAGGTATAAAGGATGGAAAGATTAATCGGTACCGTGTCCCGTGGCATCAGGGGACCAATTATCCGTCAGGGAGACGATCTTGTTGATATAGCAGTCAGCTCGATAATGGATGCTGCTGCCAGTGAGAATATAGAGATCAGGGACAGGGATATAATAGCCCTTACCGAATCGATAGTAGCCAGGGCACAGGGTAATTATGCAACTGTTGCGGATATTGCCGATGATGTCAGGAGTAAGACCGGAGGAGGAACTGTAGGAGTTATCTTCCCCATTCTTTCCCGTAACAGGTTTGCCATTTGCTTAAAGGGAATAGCAATGGGATGCCGCAAGGTGGTGCTCATGCTTTCCTATCCTTCCGATGAAGTGGGTAATGCTCTTCTTACTTACGACCAGCTTGATGAAAAGGGTATAAATCCCTACAGTGATGTACTTACCCTTGAGAAGTACAGGGAACTCTTCGGAGACAATAAGCATGAATTCACCGGTGTTGATTATGTTGATTATTATTCAAACATAGTCAGGGAAGCCGGTGCGGATATAGAGATCATATTTGCCAACCAGGCTCCGGCCATTCTTAAGTATACTGACTGTGTCATAACCTGTGATATACATTCGCGTGTAAGGAATAAGAGAATACTTAAGAATGCAGGTGCCGGGACGGTATTGGGACTTGATGATATACTGAATGCACCGGTCGGCGATTCCGGTTACAATGAGAAATACGGACTGCTCGGTTCCAATAAATCAACCGAGGACAAGGTTAAGCTGTTCCCGAGAGACTGCCAGTCCCTTGTGGAAGACATACAGAAGGAGATGTTAAAGCTTACAGGCAAGCATGTTGAAGTCATGGTTTACGGTGACGGAGCCTTCAAGGATCCCAAGGGTAAGATATGGGAACTGGCCGATCCTGTGGTGTCACCGGCATTTACGGATGGGCTTGTAGGTACGCCCAACGAGCTTAAGCTTAAGTACCTTGCCGATAATGATTTCAAGCACTTAAGCGGTCAGGAACTTAAGGATGCGATCAGCAAGTCCATAAAGGAGAAGGGTAAGAATCTTGTCGGCAACATGGCTTCCCAGGGAACGACGCCCAGACAGCTTACGGACCTTATCGGATCCCTGTGTGACCTGACATCGGGATCGGGTGATAAGGGAACACCCTTTATTCTTATTCAGGGTTATTTCGATTCATTTATTGATTAAGTTATCTGAAGCATGATTTTTGGAATTAAAAAGGAGGGCGGCTTATGATCTTATTTGTCGGTATTGTATTTATTGTTATTGTAACAGCAGTTGTAGTGGCAGCGGTAACTTCAGTTATTTCGGCCGTTGCGGCAGAGGAAGATATTGAGGACTGAACAGGTCTGTGTTTTGTGATGATCAAAGCACAATATATGGTATAAAATATTATGTATTTATAAATATCTTGTATATAAGTGCTATTATATGGTATGATTTTATCGGTGCAGGCTGTGCCTGCATCGATATCTTTATATAGAAGGGAGATTTTAGAATGAAAAAGTACATAGCGGAGTTTATTGGTACCTTTGTCCTTGTTTTCATGGGATGCGGTACGGCAATGTTAGTGGGATGCGACAGCAGTTACGGCAGCGGATATATACTTACCGCACTTGCATTCGGTCTTGTGATCGTCGGAATGGCATATTGCATAGGTAATATCTCGGGATGTCATATAAATCCTGCCGTTTCTCTCGGAGTATTTATGTCGGGAGGTATAAGCGGAGCTGAATTCGGATGCTATGTTGTGGCTCAGTGTTTAGGGTCTGTTTTCGGGACGGCTCTTCTTGCAGCGATCTTTTCACTCGGCGGGATCACAGATATGACAGGCGGCTTTGGTTCCAACGGTCTTGCGGGAGTGAATGGTAATGCCTTTGCCGGTCTGATCGTTGAAATAGTACTTACATTCATTTTCGTACTTACAATACTGGGTGTAACTTCCAAGAAGGCTGATCATGGATCTTTTGGAGGACTTGTCATTGGTCTTACCCTTACACTTGTACATATTCTTGGTATCGGACTTACAGGAACCAGCGTTAATCCCGCCAGGAGTCTCGGCCCTGCTATTTTTGCCGGAAAGGAAGCGATATCATGTATATGGGTATTTATAGTCGGACCTCTTGTGGGCGCTGCCCTGGCGGCCTTTGTATATAAGTTTCTTGAGAAGGATGATAAGGCCTGAAATGACAGAGTTTAAATATGAAGTCCTCTTTCCGGGCGGCAGAAAAAGAGCACTGACTTTAAGCTACGATGACGGGATGATATATGACAGGCAGCTTGTCGATATGTTTGACCGCTATAAACTTAAGGCGACATTTCATTTAAGCAGCGGTAAGCTGGGAAGCAAAGCCACGGGAGAAGATGAGTATATTAAAGAGGATGAGATTGAAGATCTTTATGATGGCCATGAGATATCGAGCCACTTCGTGAATCACCCTCATCCGCTTCAGCTTAACAGATCAAGACTTATTAATGAAGTAATAGAAGACCGAAGGAAGCTGGAAGAATTATCAGGTACGATCATACGTGGGATGTCTTATCCTTACGGGGAGTTTTCAGATGATATAGTTTCTTCACTGGAAGCGGCCGGGATTGAGTATTCAAGGACAGTAAACTCTACGGGGACGTTTTCTCTTCCGGGGGATTTCCTCAGGTGGAATCCCACATGCCATCATAATGATGCGGACAGATATGTTGATCATTTTCTGAATCCTTTCGGGTATGAGGATCTTATGCTCTTTTATGTATGGGGTCACAGCTTCGAATTCCACAGGGAAGGAACCTGGGACAAGATGGAGGACTTCTGCAAAAAGGTAAGCGGCCATGATGATATCTGGTATGCAACCAATATTGAAATAAAGGATTATATCACCGCCATAAGGGGACTTGTTACAAACATAGAGGAGACTCTTCTCTACAATACGTCGGGAATTACCCTCTTCGTTGGAACAGGGGGAACGGTCAAAGAATTAGGACCGCTTGAAACTATAAGATTATAGAGGATACAGATATAAACAGGGGACGATGCCTGCTTCCGGTAAAGGAAATGAGGAACCGTCCCTTGCTTTAAATTTTTTAAACAATTGCGGGAGAGAAAAAATGAAAAGAATGAATAAGCTTGCATCTTTGCTGCTTGTTACCGCTATGGCGACTGTAGAGCTTAATGACATTCCGGCCAGGGCAAACCAGGCAGAGGAGAAGATTGTTATTGCTGAAGAAGGAAACACCGGTGATGAGATAAGGGTACTTTCCGAAGATGATATTTTATCTGACAGTGTTTTGGAAACCGGTATGCCTGAAGATACAGATCCTGTTAATATAGACAAATCCGATGAGATATACTACGAGTCTGTGGAACCGGATATTGATGAAGAGATCACGGCTGACGGAACCATAGCGATAGAGACAGCGGAAGGTGTTACGCAGGAAATGTGCGATGCCGGATACTGGAATGATAAGACTGTGGACTCGGGAATAGGGGCAGATGAGGAGCTTATAAGCAAGGAAGAGATAAAGAAGCTCAATAAGGAGATGCTTGCGGCTAAAGATGCCAATATGAATGATATTATAAATCTTAACGAGAGTTATGATGCCGATAAGTTAAGGCACCAGCTAGCAGCCGGTACGACTACCGCAAAACCTGCGATATACGCTGATCATATTGCGGTTTCTCCCACAGAATACTATAAGAAGGTTGCGGATGCGATAGAAGAGACAGGTTATACGGATACAAACAGGAAAAATCAATATGCCATAGCCGTCAAAAGGACAACAATAAATAATATCCCGGTAAATGCCTATATAGGTTATTCGGCTAATGATCCGGATGATGAGAAGGTGAATTCCGCACTTCTGGTAGGTGAGCCTTTTGTGGTCCGGCAGAAGGCATCCGTATTTGGGGATGATTTTTACTGGGGCTATTCGGATAACTGTACCGGCTGGGTGTCGGCGGAAAATGTGGCCATATGCGGCAATAAAGAAGAATGGCTTGATGCCTGGGAACTGGACCGGTCAGGAGATGACTTTATCGTGGTCACACAGAATCAGATAACGCTTGAGCCATCCGTTTCCATGCCCGAGCTTTCCGAAGTCAAGCTTACCTTCGCGACAATTCTTAAGACCGTACCTGAAGATAAGATACCGGAATCATTGGCTGAGAGAGGACCGTGGAATAATATTGTTGTGTATCTTCCCGTAAGGGATGGGGAAGGTAAATATGTTAAGCGTGTTGCTCTTATTTCACAGCATTATGAGGTGAGCAGGGGATTTCTTAAGATGACACAGGCACAGATTCTGAGATTGGCCTTTAACAGCCTGGGAGACAGGTATGGATGGGGCGGTATGCTTGATTCGATGGACTGTTCTTTTTATACGAGAAATGTATATCGTTGCTTTGGCCTTCAGATTCCGAGGAATACCAGCTGGCAGCAGGCTATACCCGGAAGGAAGATCGATCTGTCGAAAATGAGTGATGATCAGAAGCTTGAAGCCATGAAATTGATGCCGGCAGGAACACTCTTCTACTTTCCCGGACATACCATGATATATACGGGAACGACAGTGATGGACGGAAAGAAGATGGCTTATGTTATTTCCGACTGCGGCTCTTTGTCAGACAGCACCGGAGACCTTAAGGTAAGGAATATGTATTCGGTTATACTGAATCCTCTTTCGGTCAGAAGAAAGGCGGGTACCACCTGGCTTAACAATATTACCGCCGCAGTGCTTCCCGTTTCGGAAGGGTGTTACGACTTTGTGCGCAGAAACATAGAGGCAGGAGGGAACGAAGAACCTGTCAGTGTGAACAGGGTGCCTGCTGCTGAAGGTCAGACATATGCATCATCAAAGGATACCATTCCGCTTGAGACCTTCCTTGGAAATACGCAGGATATATTTATCAGCTTTTACAATGTTGAGGGATCCGGGGTGGAAAACCTTACGGCCACGGTCATTAAGGGCAGCAGGATAACAACCAAGGTACCGGTCAATGCAGTACGATGCGATAAGACTAATGCAGCATGCAAAATATCGAAAAAAACTGGTCTTGCAAGTGTAACCATGAAGAAATCAGGTAAGATATCATTTGACATGGCAGACGGCAGAACCTATGATGTGTATTTTACAGTTGAAAGCCCCAAGGCAAGAACAGCAGAGATCAAAAACCGCCTTAAGGAAGTGAAAGAAAGTTCGGCAGATACAGTCAGCCTGAATATTTATGATCTTCTGGGGACACAGATAGACAACGGAATGCTGAAAATAGAGACTCAAAAGAAAAATACGGCATCCGTATACGGAAATAAACTTATACTGGAGCCCAAGGTAAACAACACGATCAGGATAAGCTACAGTTACCTCAATAAGAAGTACTCCATGACAATAAATGTGAAATAAAGATTTATGGTTGTTAATGAAAGAAAAAAGAGTTATTATGTTCCTGGTTAGTTTAATTATAAGTTTCCCAATCTGCC
>DPZM01000144.1 GCA_003535955.1 Lachnospiraceae bacterium
GTTGCCAAAATTCTTTTCTTCATAATATTCGTCCTCCTCTTTCTTCTCTTCTGCCGCCTGCTCCTTATCGGTCCTCTCATCTCAGACCTGCAGGTGATCTTGTTTATGCGTTTACTATAAAGCCACGCGACCGTCCTGTAAAATACATGAATTTTATCAACTGTTATAGGATTAGCCTATACCCGGCAAGAACCCTAAATCCCCGGTATCTATACCTTCCTAAGCCGCTTGCTTAACAGGCTTCCGGCCTCCTGTATAAGCATTACCATGATAACCAGTATGGCTACCGTAACCCACAGGACGCTCTTCTCATATCTGTAATATCCGTACTGGAGAGCTATTGCTCCCAAGCCGCCTCCACCGATAACACCTGCCATTGCGGAATACCCCAATACAGTCGCTATATTGATGGCTGTTCCGAAGGTAAGTGAGGGTACGGCTTCGGGGATTATGAAGTGGATGATTATGAACAGGGGCGAAGCTCCCATGGAGTTGGCCGCCTCGATGATCCCGGGAGATACCTCGTTAAGGGATGACTCCACCATTCTGGCCACAATGGGTATGGCGCCTATGGTCAGCGGCACGATAGAAGCCGTTGTTCCTATTGACGAACCCACGATAAACCTTGTAAATGGTATCAATAACACAAGTAATATAAGAAACGGAAGCGACCTTCCAATATTTACGATCGTCCCCGTGACGGCGTTTACCGTCCTGTTCTCAAAGAGGTGTCCCTTGGCTGTCGTGTACAGGATGACTCCCAAGGGAAGCCCCACTGCATATGAAAAAACAGATGCGAAAAAAGTCATCTGCAGGGTCTCGAATATGCCCTTTATTATCGTCTGCTTGATATACGGATCCATTATGCTACTACCTCCTTATTTATTACGTCTGTTATCTTACTGTCCCGGCTTTCATTTTCCCCATCGGTGTCATATCGGCCGGTATCACTTCTGCCATCTGCCCTTCCGGTAACTTCGGTTATACTCAGTCCCTTATCCTTAAAATATTCAAGCACAAGCTCCTGATCCTCTTTATCGGCCGGCAGCTCCACGATCATCTGTCCGTAGCCTATACCGCCCACGCTTTTGGTATTGGCACTGAGGATATTGACCTTGCGCCCCGTGTCTTCAACGAGATTAGAGATAAAGGGCTCGTTGGCCGACAGCCCATCGAATGCGATCCTTATTATCCTGCTTGACGGGCCCGAGGGCTCGAAAGGATTGACGGAATAGTCACTCGCACCGCCCGGGAATACAAGATGCCTTGCCGCGTCTGATTTTGGCGCGGTGAATATCTCCTGCACCGGTCCCACCTCGGCAAGGACGCCCTCATCGATTATGGCCACCCGGTCGCATATCTTCTCGACAACACTCATCTCGTGGGTGATTATTATAACGGTAAGTCCCCTTGTCTCGTTGATCTCCTTAAGGAGAAGAAGTATCTCTTCCGTGATCTTAGGATCGAGCGCCGACGTGGCTTCATCACACAGGAGGACCTTGGGGCCGGCCGCAAGGGCACGGGCTATGGCAACCCTTTGCTTCTGTCCGCCGGATAACCTTGCCGGATATGAATCCTTCTTATCTTCAAGGCCAACGATCCTTAGCATCTCAAGTGCCTTTTCCTTACGTTCGCTTCTGCTAACACCCGCTATTTTAAGCGGGATCATCACGTTATCAAGAACCGTCTTCTGCATGAGCAGGTTAAAGCCCTGAAATATCATGGCTATCGACTGGCGAAGCTTTCTTAATTCCTTAGGCTTAAGCCTCCCTATATCCTCACCGTAGAAGCTGACTTCACCCTCACTGATCTCTTCAAGCCTGTTAAGGGTCCGCACCAGGGTTGACTTGCCGGCACCGGACATTCCTATGATCCCGAATATCTCTCCTTCCCTGATCTTTAAGTCCACGTTTTTAAGGGCCGAAAACTCCCGGCCTTCATTCTTGTAGACCTTACTCACATTCTTTAATTCATAGATTATTCTTTCGGATGTATCACCCATGACCGGCCTCCTTCTATAATATTGCCTCCTCACATCACAGCGGCAACGGCTTCTCCTAAATAAAAGTGACACATTGGTTCAGAGCCAATGTGTCACATATAGGCTTTACCTATATATAATATTATGGGTGAGGTGGGCGGGTGTCTAATATGTAAATTCAATGAATGGTTATAGGAATAGCCTATATGCCGTGATTGATTACCCTTTACCGGTATGCCAGTTTTTTTCCATATATAATGGTGGGGATCCTCGGAGAAGTGTATCCGATGTCCGTGGAGAAATTCATGTCAAGCTATAAAAAGATCGAAGCTCCCTATGACAGACAGCTTGAATATGTCCCCATCAGATCTCGAGCAGATCCTTTATTATACTTTCCCAGTCCTCCATGCTTCTTGAGCCTACCATCGGATCTGTCATCAGGTTTCCCCTTTCATCGACAAAAAGGGTTGTCGGAACAGCCTGGAGCTGTGTATACTGCACGAGATCAAGACTTGCGTAACAGATCGGATATTCCACGCCCGTCTCGGCAACGATGTCATCCGCATCCTTAAGAACATCAGGCATCAGGCCGCCCTTATCGTAATCGGTCGCATCTGTCGTCACGCCCACGATCTCAAAGCCCTTATCCCTGTATTTCTTCTCAAGCTCCGCAAGATAGGGCATCTCATTTATACATGGTCCGCAGAAGGTTCCCCAGAAATTAATCATAGTCACCTTATTTCCCGCAACATATTCGGAAAGCCTCTTCTCATTCTGCGACTCATCATAAACAGTTAAACCTATGAGTTCTGCTTCTTCTGTGTCTGATACTGTCCGGGCTTCTTCGGTATTAACCGTTTCCGCTTCATCGCCACCGCTTTCCTCTGGGGTTGTAGCTTCCTCAACCCCCTTATCTTCATCGGTCACGGCTTCCTTACCGGAATCGCTTACCTGAGGGGCTTCATCCGCACTATCGCAGGCTGCTGTCAAACCTGCGGTCAATAATAAAGCTGTCAATAAAATAAGTGTTTTTCTTTTTTTCATATATTTCCTCCTGAATTTATAATAATTTACTGTTATTCCGCTCCCTTTAACGCTTCTGCCATATTTACATTCTTAACTCTTCTTCATAAGCATTATAATCTCATAAATCAAAAAATCCCAGAGGCTTTGCATGATGTTATCAGATGTTACACCACAGTATAACACGAAATGGCAATAGACTGTTGAAATGCTCGAATCCCAAAATCTGTCCAATGTATGAATTAAAGCTTAAGAAAAAGCCCGATGCGGATCATACGCGCACCGGACTTTCCCTTTTGTTTTCGTTTCTTCAAAAATAACTGTAATTATTGCCACTCTCCGCCTACCAGCGATCCTTTATAATCCCCTTTCTTTGCAATGATCTTAAAGCTTAAGGTTCTGGTTCCGCCATAGGCTCCGATGCCCTGTACGCTCACCTTTGCGGTGCCGGTCTTTGTGTTGTTCGCATAGCCTATCACCTTAAAGTCCGTTCCGGGTATCAGCCAGGCAGGTGAGTTCTTGCTGCCGGTATAAAGGATTCCTGTCAGATCCGAGTTTGTCAGCCTGACCTCCCTGCCGGTATAGGTCTTGCCCGCAAGGCTCTTCATCGCTTTCACCTTACTTAGCTGCTGTGTCCCCTTGATGAATCGATAGGTGATGCTTGTCGCGCCGGTATAGTTACCCTTACCGCTTACGGTAGCCGTAACCACACCGTTTGCATCCGGTCCTGAGTAACTGTCAGAAACAATGGCAAAGTCGGTTCCCGCCTTCAGCTTCTTCCCATCCAGATCCGTGATCGTAACAGTCGGATTCTTGTAGCCCTTCTTCGATTCAACCTTGTCTGCGGTAATGATATTTCCGGCAAGCTTTGATATATCCTGCTTCGTTATGGTGAAATACTTCTTGATGCTTCCCTTGTAATTACCCTTACCATTGATGGTAATGACAGCGGTGGCTCCGTTTGTGACCTTTGTATTCTTGCTGTAGCTTACTGTATAGTCCGTTCCGGCCTTGAGGGTGACATCTCTGTCCTTTACGATAACCGCAGGCCTTGCTCCGCCCTTGGCATAAGGTAAGGATGTATCGTAGGAGTAGGTAAATCCATCACCTTCCTTAAGTGCGCGTCCCTCGCTGATGGTAAAGGTGGCTGTCTTTTCCCCAACATATCCTGCCTGATTGCCATCCTTTGCGGTAAATACGATGGTAGCCTTGCCGGGATTCGTATTGTTCCTGATGTCACTTACATAATAGTCGATTCCTTCTGTAAGCGTCTTTCCATTCAGCTTAAGAGTATAACTGCCTACTGCCGGCGTGATCGGATCTCCCGTATATGTATACTTGTTGGGATTGATTCTCACCGCCGTTTCGGAAAGAAGAAGCTTCTTACTTCCGGTTACCGTGATATCGGCCGTGGTCTCGCCTATAAAGCTGCCATTCTTCGACATAATGATCACCTTGTACTGGCCCGCTTCCTTAATGCCTGTAATGTCATTTCCTGCCGCATCCTTATATGTGAAGGCGAAATTCTTCTTATCGATGCTCTTTCCCGTAGATGCCCATTTCATTGTCGGAACCGGCTTCAGCGTCTTGCCGGTTGCATATGTGGTAACATCTGTTGCTTCCACATCTGCGCCAAGCACAGCCGGGGTGATGGCAAAGCTAAGCTTCTCCTGCTCTGTTC